>JAEZLJ010000042.1 GCA_023415275.1 Bacteroidota bacterium | reverse complement strand
CATACTTTCAAAGAACTTGCTCCCTCCCTTACTTCCGGTAACCCCGAAAGATTACCCAAGAGAAAAAAGCCTTGGCAAGTGATAAGATTTCGAATCTTATAGGCCCTATCGCCTCACTTATTTTTTACCGTTTCTAAGAACTTTCCAACCGTGCTTTTTTCGATTGGGAGTGCAAATGTACACGCTTTTTTTACCCTGCCAAATTTATTTTCCATTTTATTTTATTTTAACAAATAGCGGCTGCAACATATTGATGTAGAATAAGATATCTGCATCCATAATAACTCTCTGTCCTCAAATACACCTTAACAACCACCCTGGTATATAATGCTACACTACCAACATGTATTGTTACCCGATTGACAGTGACGAACATGCGCTTTTTACTCAATTTCCATGTAGCCAGCTCTTCAACATATAAACTCCACGAAACATCACCTTTCACCACATCACAAATCCGTACCTGTAATGACGATTATTCAAGGAATGGGAAATAAAATCGAATAGCCCGGTAAGCTTCACCTATTTATGCACCCAGATCATTCCCTGTCCCTATATTCTCACTACCCACTTCCTGTCCCGGCATCTTCATTTGAAGCAGGTTCAAATGAGGCTCCTTCTTATGAATAATGGCAGCCAGCCTGGTAATGGTCTTTCGTTGTTCAGCCATGGATTCCCAGGCTTCACCTGAAAGCAAGCGGTTGTTCAGGCTGTCAACTTCAGTATTGTAAAGGTCCAGTAAGGATACGAGGTCCAGTTGGTGGAAGTCCTTTTTCATTGATGGAACGTTTCGGTTAAGGCCCTGGAATCAGCAAAAATTATTCCTGTTTTCTCTAAAAGTCTCAAATAAAACTGGGTGAATTACATGAAAAAGCCCCATAACAGGGGCTTTTCTCGTTTTAAGGTTCTCATAGAGAAGATACGGTTTGACGCGGCTGGCAAGAACCGCTTCAATATGTTTTAATTGATCTCTTTTAATTCCTATCTAAGCGTACTCTTCTTTACAAGGCAAGTTTAGTATAAAACCATAAATGGCTAATAAATAGTTTAATTGATTACATAAAAACCCTTAATAAAAAAACTAAAACGAAACGCTCGCAGGATCCTTAAATAATCCCTAACAACCTTACCAGGCTTTATAGTTACAAAAAACCTTTACTAAGTCTATTTCAATGTAAAAACCGAAGCATGGTCATAGCAACAAGGTCCGGGCGTCCATCAAAATGGTGCCCTCCCGGCATGATCTCATTTGTATAATTCTTCAACCGTATAGCTGAAACCGGGAACTGGTGCTCGTCGCTTCCCACGATGGTCACTGTTTTCAGATCGCCCAAATGGTTAATAGCTTGCGCCACATCCATACTTCTCTTTTTACCTTCCACAAACATGTCAGCAATATGTATCTCCAGGTCAGTAGAAGCTGAAGGAGACAACAATAAAACCGAAATCAATTTCTGCCTGAGGTCAAATGGCAAGGCCCCTACAATAAAGGGAACGGCATCGGCCCCGAAAGAATAACCCGCTATTACCAACTTTTCATTTGGTCTTTGTGAAAGCTGGGTCTCCAGGTAGTTAGAGATGAGATCAGCAGCTTGTTGTGGCGATTTCCGGTGCCAGAAAAAACCACTGGCATCCAGGGCTGTCACCGTATAACCCGACTGGTGAATATCCTTACACAGATCAGCAAAGAAATGGTGCACACCACCATCGCCGCTAATAAAGAAAATAAAGGGCTTTTCTCCAGGCGCTGCCCATTGCTTTATGGGGAAGGGCTCATGCTGGGCAAAAAGCCTTGCTGTAATACTGCTGAGTAGAATAAGAAATGATACAATCTTTTTCATGGCTTCATAACCATATTTAATGCAAGTGGCAATTGAACCAGGTCTATTTCATTATCAAAAACCAGGTATTTGTTCTCCCATAAGGTGGCATATTTATTTTTGAATTCCCGCAAACCTTTGTAATGCTGAAAGCGCCTGATACGGGCAGCTGCCATTTTTATGATCCTCTCACCCATATTACGAGGTTGCTCTATGCCGGTCATCGGAACCAGGCCCAGGTTCAACCATAATTTATTTTGTTCCCGGGCATAGTCAATCAACCTGATGACAAGGGCATCCATAGCAGCAGCCGGTGCATCTGCTGTTTTTCTGATCAGGTCATACGTACATTCATCTGCTGCATGATCAGGAATAATATTCATAAATGCCTTTACCTGTCCATCGGCATCCTGTAAGCATATGATATCCTGCGTTTGCAATTCCCTGGCATCGAATATTCCTTGTGCAAACAACATCTCCTGTTTGTGGTAATGCGCCAGCCATTCATTAGAAACATGTTGCAACTGTTTGATAAAGGAGGCCTCATGGGGTGGATGATGAAGGGAAACCCTAAACCCTTTTTTCTCCAGGCTATTTAACCCATTGCGCAAAGATTTTTTTTCCCTGCCCTCAAGGGCAAATTGCTTAACCTCAAGCAGGGCCTCCTGGCCTATTATTAATTTAAACTTTTTTAATGCAGAGAACCAGGGCATGCTGTTCTCACCTACCCTGTAAAATGCCGTCTTCAATCCCATCTTCCGGCAATGCTGATCAAATTCTTTGAGTACCCGAATTTTATTTTCTTCAGAACAAACAGGTTCTTCCAGCACAATGGCAAAACCACGGGCTATGCGATAGGCTATGAAGGCTTCACAGATATCAGAAAAGAAAAAAAGTTTGTCCTTGTAGGTCTTGAAATAATCACTGGCAGAATCTCCATACCGGCTCAATAAATAAGTTGCACGATCTTTATTGGAAAGAGAATGAGCCGTAGCATGCATTGCTGGTTTTAGCAGTGTCACTACTAGGAAGCCCCAGGTAAGAAATCCAAGGCTGCGAATGAGCCAAATAAACTCTCTCCCAAACCTTGTTACGGGATGAAGGGTAGTATCCTCCACCAATAAAAAACTTTTAAGGCTATGCACTATAGCCTGTTGCCAGCTAAAGTCCAATGCAAAATGCCGCTTGTCAATAAAATAAAAGCTAATGAATGCAAATACCAGAACACTGGCAAAACTGATAGCTGCCATTTTAATGCCCAGTTGCGGCCAGTATTTTCCTGTTCGCAGTTGGTAGGATGAAGCCGTAGCTATCAATACCAGTAAAACGATAGTGGCCAATATAGCTTCTTCATAATCCAGGGCTTTCGTCACATGCCCAACGATGGATAGAACAGTGAGACAGAGTGCAATGATCCATGCGGACCTGAACCCCCTCAGCAGGTAGGAAGCGGTTACCAGCAGGGAAAGGCCAACCAACAATACCAACAGGCTGGAAGCATGTATAGCGCCCAGCGGCAGGTATTCCCGCAGCGTTACCATACGCGGAGCCAGGGGTGGCGTAATTACTGAAATGATATTGATGATTCCTAAAAAGAAGGTCAGCAGGGCTGGGGCAAGACGCAGGAATAACTTTCTGCCCTTCCAGGCAAATGCCAGCAATCCGCCCAGCAAGGGCAACCAGAATTCAAAAACACGAAATAAGATAGCAATGGATAAAGCCTGTATGGGACTATAGCCAAATGATTGCAGCACATACACCATTGCCAGTTCCACTGCACCTAGTCCCCTGAGAAAAGGAGAAATGATCATCAACAATACAGCAATGATATAGCCGGTGGCTGCCGCCAGCAAAGAAGCCGGTAATCCCAGGGCCAGCATGGCTATATATACATTACCCATGCACAAAACTTCCACTCCCAGGGAATATAACACTCCAACGGCTAATGGCTTCCCAACTATTTCTCCATCTATAAGTTCACGGACTATGGGTGCCTGCGATGGAAACCTGGCAATAACCAAATGGTATAATCGGCCTTTTGTTTTAAAAGAATAAATTATCCAAAACAGGCCGGCAAGTAAAATAAAGAGCGAGATCAAGCCTATGGCTGCATGATGAAAGATGTGGGCATGAAAAAGGGAAAGCAGCACAACGGGCAATCCTGCTATAAATACAGTTACCAATCCTATCAATCCAAACAATACACTAGCCTGGAACACCAGTGCCTTGCTAAATGAAGGCTTTCGCACCTGTGAAGGAAAATAAGCCAGTGAACTGACACCGCCGGCTGGTAAAAAAACACTTACAAGATTTCTTTTTAAAAACAGCTGAATGGCATTTCCAAATGGCAGATTCAAACCAACAGCAGCAAAGCTTTTGCGGTATATGCCTGCTTGTGCAGCTATATAAAGAAGGGTAACAAAAATCCCCGCCAGCTCCCAGCCATGATTGGCCAGTTGCAACCGGGGAATGATGGAGTGTAATTCTTTTCGCTCACTGCGAAAAAACACAATGGCTAATAGCAGCACCAATGTTGCCAGCAGCTCCCTGCGGTAGATTTTTAGTGAACCCAGGGAGGCCATGCTTTCCTGCCCTTTTTTCATCTTATGCAATTTTATGCTGGGCAATGAAACCTGCATCGCCCTGCAGGAATACTACAGGGCTTGATAACTGCAGGTGTCAAAACTAACTGTGCTTTTTATTTTCTTTATACCGCATATCGGCGGTGCCATCTTTCTTGACATGAACAGTTGTCTTTGCCTTCTTGTTGGCAGCATAACGCATATCAGGCGTACCATCTTTTTTAACCACAGTACCGCTGGCCGTTGCAGGAGCAGTAGTTGTTTTTTCCTTAACCTTCATTTTTGTAACCGCAGGCTTGCCTGTTGATGGCGTTGCAGCCGTTGTAGTCTTACTGGTGGCAGGCATAGTAACCACGGGTGCTGTTTGTTTAGTGGTAGATTTTTTTACCACCTGCATTTTGGGAGCATCCTTCTTTGGTGCAGCAGATGTCTGTGCATAGCTGGCAGCGCTGAAACCTATAATAGCCAAAGCTGCGAAGAGTAGTTTTTTCATTGCTTGTTTTTTAAGTGTTTGAAAAATTATTAATTATCAAGATCATTATAAGCATGTAAAAAAAGTGGCAGTTTGAATTGGAGTTCACAATTATCAAACTGAATATCGTAAAGGAATAATTTAATATTCCATTGTTCCTGGTAAAGGCCTACCTTCTCCCCGATCGTATCTATCACCAACAATCCCGAGCATAAACTTCTGCAATGTTCATCGTTAATAATGCCCTTTAGCTTACAAACCGTTCCATTGCTCAAGGGATCTAGCAGGTCCAGTGAACGAGCTGGATGCATGGATGCCCTGATGTTCAACCGTTCAGCCTTGGGCCTGTACCTGTTTAACTGGTATTGCGGGTTAAACCCCATAATGAATGCATAAAACCCTTCCAGCAAAAGCTCACCCTTTTCAAAATCTATAACCACATTCAACAAAGGACGCTGGTCGGTAGGTTGATCCACAAGATTTTCTTCCGACACAGCCAGGGCTGAAGAAGAAACCGAGTAATGAAATTGCCGCAACTTATTCGAATTTGCCATGACCCTTGTTTAACTTATGTAAACTACACCAGTATCTATAGGGTTAAAAGAGACAGTCGATGGTTGGGCAAAACCTATCGATGGTGAGGCAAAATCAAAAATGCATACCGGGTGAAAATGTAAAGCATTGCATGCAAACTATTCTTTGCTTTGATAGTACATAGGCATATGAACTGGCCATTGTTATCATCTTATTAAAGCAAAGCCGGTCAACTATGATTTATTATTCATGCAACCTGGTAAGAACAATATATTGACTAGGGCAAATCCCTAAGACCAGCTAAAAAATGCCTGGCCTCTACTATCGCCATATTACTTACCGAAATGATGGTATCAATTGTTTCAGGAGGCACGTGACCATTATTCAAATTCTCCAGGATATCAAGCGGCTCTTCCAAAAGGTGGTTTAATCCCATAACACTTATTGTAGTCTTCATGTTATGTGCTACCCGGTTTAGTATATCAAAATTCTTTTGTTGCCACGCTTGCTCCATGGCCTGCAATTCCAAAGGCAAGGCTTCAAGAAATTGTCCTGTCACAGCTCTTTCATATTCAATGTTACCTGCACTGATCTCCTTCATATAATCGAGGTTGATGTATTGATATACGTCAGCCCCTTTTCTTGTAGCCACAGGTTTTTCTGTAAATGGTTTGGATAGAGGTATGAACTCCTGTATCAACTGGAAAAGATCCTCTTCATGAACAGGCTTGGAAATGTATCCGTTCATGCCCAGGCCCAGGCATTTTTCACGCTCACCACTTAACGCATGCGCAGTCATGGCAATAATGGGCGTATCGAGCTGCAATACTTTCCTGATCTCTGTGGTGGCCGTATAACCATCCATAACAGGCATTTGAATATCCATCAATATAAGATCATATTTCCTGGAACGTAGTAGAGTAATGGCTTCCTCACCGTTTTGAGCCAGGTCAAATTTTAATTGCCATTGCTTAAATAACTGTTTTAATAAGGATTGATTGACCTCGTTATCTTCCACCAACAGTAGATGTGCATGGTGAAAACTACCTGTAGCGAACTTTCCGGGCACAGACACTCCTGTTTGACCTTTAGCTATTTCTGATAACACTTTAAATGGCAACTCCAGGTGAAAGCTGGTCCCTTTTCCTTCGTCGCTTTCCACCTCTATATGGCCTTGCATTAGCATTACAAGGTCCTTCACTATGGCCAATCCCAAACCACTGCCGCCATAGTTGCGGGTTACAGCTTCATCAGCCTGTTGAAAACGTTCAAATATGGCTGTGAGTTTATCCCCTGGTATGCCTATTCCGGTGTCGCTAACCATAATACCAAGTTGCACTACATCATCAGTTACACCCTTGTTAGATACGTTTATCCTTACATTGCCCCCTTGCGTAAACTTAATAGCATTCCCTACCAGGTTCACCAGTATTTGTGTCAGGTGCGTGGCATCACCCTGCAGCATCCGCGGCACATCTTCTTCTATCTCTGTCAAAATTGCAATGTTCTTTTCCGTAGCCTTATCACTAAAGAGCGATCTCACAGATTGAATTAATTCTTCAATATAAAAAGGCACCTTTTCAATCCGTGCCATCCCCGCTTCAATCTTCGACAGGTCAAGAATATCATTGATGATCGTAAGCAAATTCTCACCCGAATTTTGTATGATGCCTACATATTCCTTTGATTCCTTGTCCAGTGGCTTTCTTTCCAATAAACGGGTATAGCCAATAATGGCATTCATAGGCGTCCTGATCTCATGGCTCATATTGGCCAGAAAGTTTTCCTTCACCTTTGCCGCTTCCCGCTCTTTTCTTTCAGAAATATGCAACTGGTCAATTAACTGGTATTGATTACGGATAATATTAATGATGTACCAAAACAAAGCAGCCCCTGTCACCAATACCAGTACAATGAGTAATGTGCCAAACCTTTGAGCATCCTTACCACTCTTGTCCAGAGAGCCAGTAATGTTAGACAAGAGGTTTTGCCTGATGTTAATGATCTTTTGTATGACCTGCAGTATAGAATCTGTAAGTCTTTTTCCACGCTGGGTGGCAATGATCTTTTCAGCTGTGGCCTTCCCTCCTACATTGAAGGAATCAACAATCTGGTTATTGAACAGCAATTTCTGTCGCACCAGGTGGTCCAGCTGGTCAATGTATTCTATGGAACTGTCATCATCACTGATCCTTTGCAGCTTGTCAAGATCTGATTCCACCCTTGCAATTTGCATTTCCAGGCCTTCTATATAGGATGTATCGCTTGTAGTGACAGTTCCCCTGATCTTGTTTTCAACAGATAGTATATCCTCTTCAAGCTCCTGGAGCTGGCTTTTCACAGTCAGTTCGTGCAATAATTTTTCATTGCCCCCTACCAGCTGCCTGATGTTTTTAGCGGAATTATACTGAATGAAGATGACCAGGAGATTGCCGGCAATGAAAGCAGCCAGTATATAAAAGATGATGCGCTTGCCTGTCATTACGCTTGTGTTAAGACTAATTTAGAGCATTTTACCGAGGCGATTTAGAAGGAAGTTTTAAATAGTGAACAAGTACCAGTATGAGTATCACAATGCAGGCTAGCAAAGCCATGCTAAGCAGCATGAATAATGCAAGGCTCATGCCTCCATCTGACAGGTGCAGGAACAAATAAGCCACCATGATGAGCATCATTGTATCTGCAAAGAATAATATAGTATAAAATGTTTTCATGATGTAAAACAAGCCCTGGTTAAGACCAGGGCTGTAACCAAACCAAAACATAAAACCGATACCTATGATGGCGGAAAGAACTACTGTTTACCATGGTACAACAACAGTTCTAACATATGTGTACCGATGTACTATTAAAATTAGAAATCAGTGTAACAGGCTGAAAACCTTATAAGGCAGTAAAGGAAAAGGAGTCGATAAATGGGAAAAAGCAGTCGGTAGCTTACAGCACATTCATCCTTTTGTTAAGTGCGGCCCTGTACGCATCAGCCACCGGCACGGGCTTTCCATTGATGATGAGGGTGCCTTCCTGTATGGTATCGATCTTATCTATAGCAGCAATAAATGAACGGTGCACACGCAAAAAACGTGATGCTGGCAAGCGTTGCTCCACTTCCTTCATAGTGGCGTGGATGGCGAAAAATTTTTGGGCAGTATGAAATTTTACGTAATCCCCCATGGCTTCGGCATACAGAATATCAGACAGCTTCAGCCTTCGCACAATATTGCTATCCCTGATAAAAATAAATTCATCTTCATTGAGCTTTACCTGTTCAGAATTACTTTGGAGCAACTCCCTTGCCTTATCTATTGCCTGGATAAAGCGGGCAGGAGTAATTGGTTTTACTATATAATCAGCCACATTCAAGTCGAAGGCCTCGGCGGCATATTCCTTTTTGGAAGTGGTAAAAATAATGACCGGCCTTTCCGTGTGTAAATTCCTTGTCAATTCAATTCCTGTCATGCCAGGCATTTCTATGTCAAGTAACAACAGGTCCACCGGCTGTTCCCTGATAATATTATAAGCTTCCATCGCACTGTCGCACTCCCCACTCAACTTCAGATCCTTTACCTGGCTCACCAGTTGCTTCAATGTAGTGCGTGCTATTTGATTATCATCAACGATCAGGCAATTCATATATTAAAATTAAAGAAACATGATTTTCAAGTTCCTTATTCATGATCATTAAACTTTCCTGGCTGCTACTAGCCTGAACCGAATAATACAACTTAACACCATCCCGTTACCGTTCATCCTTTCAATAGGCAAGTGTACCAGAAAAAATAAAAATGTTTATGGAATAAAATGTCCTCGACATCTCATTACAAAACCAATTATGAAGAAAACGATCTTTTCCCTCACAGTAGTGCTGATGGCTTCGGGTATGCTAATGGCCCAGCAAAACAAAAAGACAGTTCCGACGCCACCTCCGCCACCACCATTAGTGGAAAAAGCTGAGATGGCAGTTCCGCCCCCTCCACCTCCGCCACCCATGGTCAAAAAGGTGGAACATAATGAAGAAAATTCCTTTGCCAGGCGCAATCCACAGGTCGAAGGATTGAGCTGGACTGAAAATGGAAGTACAGTGGTCGTTCATTTAAAAAATGGAAGTGAAGAGAGGTATAACCTGGAGAATAAAGAAGAGGCAGAAAAAGCAAGGCTTCGTTATGGAAAATTCCCGGCTCCTCCACCTCCACCGCCACCAGTACCGGCACCGCCTGCAACACCGGAAAAACCCGTTATAAGATCCTGATATCTTCCCAAACACGTAAAAGCAAAATAGCCTGCATTTCTTCAGATGAATGCAGGCTTTGTTACTTTATATACTACTAAATAAAAGACATCTGGAATATCCAATTCCTGCAATTCAGCCGTTCATAATTTCCATGTGCCTTCATTGAAATAAGATCAAAAACTAACACTAAGGTTAGACTCTATAGCCAGCCAGAAGTTTCTGGCTCCTTTATAAAGGAAAATTTCCTCTCATCTTCTCCCGGGCTACTTCCGGGCTACGGTATAGGAACTCCCTATCTACGCCCAGGATACTCCGTGCCGGCACGGAGTATCCTGGGCTTTCCTATACCGGAGATAGGGAGGAAGTAGGGAGGAGGTAGCCAGAAGAGAATATCGAATGTCGAACAAGGAATATTGAATATCGAAGTAATTTTAGGGCGGAGAGGCTTATTGATTATGGGATTTCCTAAGGTGGAGGGTTGAGAAATGATCAATAAACAATTTTCAATGCTCAATTTTCAGAGAAGAGAGGAGAATATCGAAGAGAGGAACAAGGAATGTTGAATTTAGAAGGATAAGGACGGAGAAACTTGTTGATTGGTGGATTTTCTTTGATAGGCAACACGGTGGCACCCTGGTTCAAATCATTGCAAATCCATTTGAATTTCATTACCTTTTGGCAAAAAGAAAGTTATGCCGCAAAGTCGCAAGCGTCATGGACATCATGAATACCGCAAACCATCTGATATTCCTGCCCGTCAAAGAACCAAGGGAAGGATCACCTGGGCTATTTTATTTGGCGTATTTGGATTATTGGTAGCTTTTTTTGCTGCCGGTGATAATATTACCGTGCTGATAGTGGGTGCCATATTAGGAGCCGCTATAGGATATGTAATTGGAAAAAATATGGAAAAAGAAGCAGCACAGTAGCCAGCCCTGTTTACCTTAATTGATCGCAATTATCTTGATTATAGTTAAATGCGCAAGCCCTTATGCGTCTCAAATAGTTTTGCCCGACCACACCTCTTATACCTGCTGTTATCAGTCCATGATGTTCATTCTTTTATAGTGCTTACTGGTTTCGAATGCCCTTCTCTCCCTAATTTTACCGCAATCATTGACTATGAATATCCGGATCTTAATAACAGGCGGCACCTTCGATAAGGAATATAATGAACTGACAGGTCAATTGTATTTCAACGATTCTCATTTACCCGAAATGCTGGATCTTGGAAGGAACCTGGCCCCGGTGGAGATCAGGACCCTTATGATGGTGGATAGCCTGGAAATGAGCGATGATGACCGTAACCTGGTGGCTGAACACTGCATGAAAAGCCCGGAGGATAAGATCATTATTACCCATGGCACAGACACTATGGCGGAAACCGCCCAATTGCTGGCTAAAAAGATCACCAATAAGACCATTGTTTTAACAGGCGCTATGATCCCTTATAAGTTTGGATCTTCCGACGGATTGTTCAACCTGGGAAGTGCACTGGCTTTTGTGCAAACACTGCCAACAGGAGTTTATGTAGCCATGAATGGCCGCTATTTTCATGCGGATAATGTGCGCAAGAATAAAATGACAGGTGTATTTGAGGAACTGAAATAGCTTCATTCTTGCCTGCTATAACAAGCTTCTTTGCCCTTCCAATACTTGATTTCTAATGAATTTTTAACCTATACAGGCCCTTATCATAGGTGCATTTATTTTTATGCCCCTATTTTTGAGCCGGATTTTACTATAGAGTTCGCTATAGAAACATTATTATTCAACTAAACATTATTTTATGAAACCTCGCCATCTTCTTTTGTTTTGCCTGCCAGTGCTGGTATTTACTTCCTGTGTAAGCCGCAAAACCCTGAAAGCCGAACAAGATAAATATGCCAAACTGAATACTTTTTACATGCAGGTGCAGGACGATTTGAGAAAATGCCGTGAAGATGAAGCCGAAGCTTCCCGCCGTAAAGCTTTGCTGGAAACCGAGATCGCAGGGCTGAACAAGCAGGTTGATTTTCTTAAGGAGAACAACAATACGGTATTGAACCAGTTAAAAGACCTTTCAGTGATCTCCAGCTCACAGGCAGAAAGCATCAAAAAATCGCTGGATAATATTGGGGCCAAGGATAACTATATTCAAACCCTGCAGAGTGCCATTGCCCGTAAGGATTCGCTGAACATGGCCCTCGTGATGAACCTCAAAGGAGCTTTAAGTGATATCAATGACAGCGACGTAGAGATCAAGGTGGAAAAAGGCGTGGTATTCATTTCCATTTCCGATAAGATGCTTTTCAAGAGTGGCAGCTCAGATGTGTCTGACAAGGCAATGACCGTACTAGGTAAAGTAGCCCAGGTGTTGAACAGCAAACCTGATATCGAGTTCATGGTGGAAGGCCATACGGATAATGTAGCCATCAAGACCAATTGTATTGCGGACAACTGGGATCTGAGTGTAAAAAGAGCTACCTCAGTGGTCAGGCTCCTTCAAAACAAATTCAATATTGATCCGAAGCGCATGACTGCCGGTGGCCGTGGAGAATACATTCCGCTGCAGGCCAATGATTCTGCAGAAGGAAAAGCTGCCAACAGGCGTACACGCATTGTGATCTTGCCTCAACTAGATCAATTCTTCCAACTCCTGGAAAAGCCCCAGGGCACCAGGCCTTAAAATATCAAAAGCCACCTTCGGGTGGCTTCTTTCATTATATCCTTAATGCACTCTCATTTAAAATAAGCGCAGCTGAACACCTTTGGAGCGACGGGGAGGTTTGGCATCGCCAAACACCGTTTTTCCTCCATATTTCCAGCTTTCACTGATCTCCTTTTCTATTACCTGCTGAAGGTTATCTATGGGAGTGAAATCTTTTTCAGCCCTGGCAGCCAGGGCATGTAATTTCTTCAGGGCATCGGCTTTTTCGGTTTGCCCGATCTTGGCTTTATGCACTGCTTTTTGCAGGGTGGTGATCACTTCATCGTAAGTTTTTGTAGGAACAGGAAAAGGATGACCATCCTTACCTCCATGCGCAAACGAAAAACGGGCGGGGTCTTTAAACCTGGAAGGTGTACCATGTATCACTTCACTTACCAGGGCAAGTGATTGAACAGTCCTCGGCCCCACACCTTCTAATAATAACAAATCTTCAAAATCCTTTGGCTGCGCTTCATGAGCCACCCACAATATAGATCCTAACCTGCGTAGGTCCACATCCTTGCTTCGAACATCATGGTGGGCAGGCATCACCAGTTGTTGTATCTCCTGCATCATTAGTTCGGGCTTCTCCTGGGAGATGCTTAGAATGCCATTACGTGACTGGCCGGCCTCGATGGCTGTAAGATTCAATATCTGCCCCTGGTTGGTCCCGCAAACTGCGGCATGCGGTTCTTCTACAAAAGAATGTACCAATGCAGAATGCCAGTGATACCTGCGGGCCATGGAATCGCCTTCGCGCATGCCTTGCTGCACCACGCTCCAATCGCCCTCGTTGCTGACAATAAAATTGTGGGTGTACAATTGAAATCCATCCTGGATAGCGGTATTATCCACCTTGGCACTAAGCTTACTGTGGCGCACCAGTTCATCTGCATTCAAACCGGTTTGTTCGCCCACTCCTATCAACTCCCTGGGTGCCTCTTTGGAAAACTTACCCTTGCCACCGCATATGTAAATACCCAGCTCTTTTGAATGTGGATTGACGGCTCTTTTCAATGCACCCATGACAGAGGTAGTAATGCCGGAAGAATGCCAGTCCATTCCCATAACGGCACCAAAACTCTGGAACCAGAATGGGTCGCTCATGCGACTTAAAAATTCCTTTTTCCCATACTCTCCAACTATAGATTCGGTTATGGCCAGCCCCAATTTGGCCATGCGTTCATACAGCCATTTAGGAACATAACCATAGTGTAAAGGAAGGTCGGCGGAGCCACTGCGCTTCATGGCATTAAAGGTAGCAAAATGGGGGCTGGAAGCAGGCTAGAAACTGTTAATACCTGATTAGTGAAATCTTCTTTAAATTAGGAAATCAAAACAGTGCTAGCATGAAAAAAATAACTGGTTTCATTATGGCAGCATTCGTAACCTGCCAAATGACTTATGCCCAATCTTCACCTACTACCGTCAGCTATAATAAATCTGACCAACCCGCTTTGATGATCGAGTTGCCTTATACGGAAGATGTATCGCAGGGATTTATAGTAACCAACCTGAAAAAAACAGGGTATGAGCCCGAGACAAAGGGTAGCCTTTTTTGGAAAAACAATAAGATCAATGGATATTATACTTACAAAGGGGTAAGACTGCAGGGAGCGGGTGAACCTTTGGATCTTTATTTTAAAGTGGAACCTAAGAGCAGGAAACAAAAAGATAAATCCATAATTTATTTGCTGGTAAACAAGGGAAGCGATGGCTTTTTAAATTCAGGTTCGGACTACAATGCTGCGCAGCAATTTTTGAATGGCTTCCTGGAGCAATCGGCAGGTTATAAATTAGACCTGGATATCAAAACACAGGAAAACACCCTGAAAGAGGCCCAGAAGAAATTGACCAAATTGCAGGATGATGAAAAGTCCATTAATAAAAAGATAGATCAGCTGCAAACAGACCTGAAGAAAAATCAACAGGACCAGGAGAATCAGCAAAAGACCATTGAGGCAGAACAAAAGAAACTGGAAGAACTCAAAACAGGAAAATCTTCATAAACATTTTCATTGTAAAAGAGCTGCCGGCTGGCAGCTCTTTTTTATTATGTAGAAGGCTTCTTTGACATGTTACAAGGTCACGAGCTACCACATCCTATTATTCATAGGTGGCCATTAATGCCTTTTAAATATATTTTACTCACACACCAAACTGGGTAAGGTGATGATCTAAATGTTTGTAAGCAAATAAGGCCCATTCCTGTGAACTCATTTTACCAAAGAATGGATGTACAGTCTCCGTGATGGTATAACCTTCACTAGAAAACCTTTTGATCAGGTGAACCAATTTTTCCTTTTCCTGAGCTATATCCCGCTTGTCAACAATTTTAAATTCGCGAGCAGTAGGCAGGTTCCTGGGCCAGGGCTTGTTGGAAAACAATTTCTTTTTAGCCATTTTGCCAAACAAAAAACTAGCCAGCCCACGTTTCAATTTTTTTTCTCCAAAGTACACCTCGAAGGTAGCCTGGCAATGAGCCATCATCTGGGCGGCATTCATTTTACCCCATTGAGGCTGAGAAGATGATTGGATCTGTTGCAGTCGGGAAATGACAGTTTCAGCAGTAGCCGGTTCGAATAAATTATCCATGAAAGGCGAATAAAGAATTAAGATACGAAACAGCTGAAAATTGCCCAAACCAGCCCGGAAATTATATAGCAGACAGGTAAGAAAAGTAATCATATACGCATAGGCGCTAATGATAGAGTACCTGGCAGGTATTGCAAAAAAAAGTGCGCCGCTGTGTTTTACCAAGGTATTCTTTGACAATAATATCTCCATCGCGCTGGCATTGCTTTTTGGTATGCGCCAGCCAATGCTTGCGAAGCGTATATTCTTTTTTCCATTGCAGGAAATCGAAGCTGTAATTACGGGCTTCCTTAATCAATTCGGTCATCTTTCTTGGTGGCAAGTCGCCAAGCCTGGTTTTGGGATGCACCTTGATGCGGTACAGCACTTCATTCTTAATGATATTGCCCACACCAGAGAATATCATTTGATCCAGCAGGGCATCAGTAACCATGATATGTGGCAATGCCTTTAATTTTTTGCGGGCCGATGCGGCATCCCATTCGTCGCTTAATACATCTGCCGACCAATCGTATATTTCATCCAGGGGCTCCTCTATGATCCTCACTGCGCAGGTATAGAAATTCAACTCACCTTTGGCAAATTGCAAATGAATGCGGGGTACCGTTTCCTTTTGTTCGTTCACCAGGTATTTTCCGAACATGAGAAAATGAATGCGAATGGTGAAGCCACTAAAGCACAAAAGAAGATGCTTGCCCCAGGTTTTTATATCCAGGAGCTTCTTATTGACCATCCGCTCTTTCTCTATCTTGGAATTTCCGGATACGGCCAATACTTTTTTACCAATAAAATACTGCATTTCTTCTTTAGCAATAACCAGGGAAGGCCCTTCCGGCATAGATTGTTTTAGCTATAACAAATCAAATACTACGCCATGCAGTCTTGATCAGAGCGGCAAAAACAACTAAATGCTTAACCATAATTCTTGAAAGTATTTTTTACAGGCTATTTTAAAAACCATGAATGACGAAGGTGACCACTCCCCATATGCATGCATCTCTTTCATCCAGCACCAATGGGGCCAACCTGTCACCAACCAGGTGCATGCGCTTTTCTATGATCAACAATTTGCGAATCAGCAGCTCGCCGCCCAGGGCAGCAATTACCACTTTACCGTCAGTTGCAGGTAAAGACCTATCCACAATCACCACATCACCTTTATGAATACCGGCTTCCTTTACCGCCTGGCAATTGACCCTTAAAAAGAAAGTAGTTTGTTTATTCTTTACCAATGCTTCGTTGAGGTCTATCATGCCTAAGGCACCATTATTTGCAGTATGCTTTGTTTCATCCCGGAAAGGAAGGGGACCTGGAAGAGAAGGGTGAAAATAAGGCTCATTAACGTAAATATTTTTATCCATGGCTGTTGGTTTGACTAATTTATTTAGTAAATTTATACTAAATATTTTTGCATCACACAGAAAGGAATCCACATTATGAGATACACAGGTGAATTTGCAGGCTTTCCAGCCGTTGATGAATGGCTGGATTATGAATTGGTAGTCATACCTGATGAAGCTACCCAGGAAAGCCTGAGGTCAGAACAGGAGTTCTTTCAAAAAGCATTCAACCCCGGATACCAGCCACCAAGAAATGCTTCCATTTCCATTGCCCGCTTCCAGGCCAAAGAGATCATGGAGGAAACGCTGACAAGGTGGATCCAAAATATTTGCCTGCTGCATACCCACTTTGAAATACAACTGAATAATTTCAGTAGCCTTCCACCTCATACCATCTATTTAAGGATCATGGACCCTATGCCTTTTATCCATATCGGCAACCAACTCAGGATGATCAGCGGGTTTATAGAAAGCAATAACTGCCCGCCGCTGCTTTTAAATTCCAGGCCCCACCTGGCATTGATATCAGGCCTTCCTGAAGGAGCGTATGAAAAAGCAGTAAAGGTGTATGCCCGCCGGTGTTTTAGCAAGAGCTTTACGGTAGAAAAACTGGTGCTATTGAAAAAAGAAAGTATAGAACATACCAGCAGGATAGTAAGCTCATTCAGGCTGGCAACTGGGGCACCTAACGACTAGTTTTTTGGTGGCTATTTTTATATAAAAGATCATCCCGCCAAGGCGGGATGATCTGGTTTTTAGAAGTTCTTATCGCTATGTGTAAACTGCCCAGTAGTGGCATGTTTACCTTCCCCAAGTTCCTCTATCATTTTTTTATTAAATGCTTCCAGGTCCTTAGGACTTCGGCTGGTGACGAGTCCATTATCCACGACCACCTCCTTATCTTCCCAATTAACACCAGCATTTACAAGATCTGATTTAATTGACGGATAAGAAGTCATACTTCTGCCACTGAGCATACCTGTTTCTATCAGGGTCTGCGGGCCATGACAGATAGCAGCCAAAGGTTTCCCCTGCTCCAAAAAATGTTGCGCAAAAGAAACAGCTTCCTTATTCAGCCGTAAAGTATCCGGGTTCAATACCCCACCTGGTAATACCAACATATCATATTCCTCGGGATTTGCCCCGGAAAGATCCTTATCTACTGGCAGTTCTATACTCCAATGATCATGATCCCAGGCCTTTACCTTGCCCTTTTGAGGCGAAATAATATGCACAGTGGCACCTGCCTGTTCCAGTGCATTCATGGGACTGGTCAACTCAACTTCTTCAAATCCATTTTCAGTAAGGATAGCCACTTTTTTGCCCTTAACGTCTCTTGCCATATCAATATATTTTATTGGTGATCAATAACCCTTTTGAGGTCACAAAAACCAAACCACGAGTGCTTTTGTTTAAGCAATAGAAATGTTATGTACTTTCAGGCTTTACAATTGCCATATGAAAATTCTGAAAAGGATCTGCTTTCTGCTTTTACCAGGCTCTGTACTGTTTTACCTGGGCTGTAATAATGGCCCTTATGCTGCCACCAATAAGT
>JAEZLJ010000107.1 GCA_023415275.1 Bacteroidota bacterium | reverse complement strand
ACCATATCCTTTTGTGATTGGTGTATGAAAATGCCATATCTCTTTTTCAGCACTTGATCCGGGCTCATGGGTACTGCCATCTCAATTTCATCGATATTCCACTCCTGCCATGCTCCCTTATATAACCACAACCAGCAATCCTTGATCCAGGGGTCACCAGCAGCCTTGATCCTTTTTAATGCTTCCAGTACCACATCCAGGCAAACTTTATGAGTACCGTGTGGGTCAGCCAGGTCACCGGCACAAAACAGCTGGTGCGGTTTAATTTCTCTTAGTAAAGCCACGGTGAGCGCTACATCTTCTTCGCCCATTGGTTTTTTTTCAATAGTACCAGTCTCATAAAAAGGCAGGTTTTGAAAATGGATATTCTTTTCCGGAATTCCCACATATCTGCAGGTAGCCCTTGCTTCGCACCTCCTGATCAAACCTTTGATGGAACGGATTTGTGGTGTATCAATGCTGTTGGTTTTTTTGCGGGAAAGATAGTTTTTTACCTCATCCAGTATTTTTCCCGAGCGGTCATTATCGATGCCTGCTATATCTTCAAACCCTACGGCAAAATCCAGGAACCTGGTAACGAATTCATCTGTTACTGCAATATTTCCGGAGGTCTGGTACGCTACATGAACGTCATGACCCTGGTCTTTTAAGCGCTGAAAAGTGCCACCCATACTAATAATATCATCATCAGGGTGAGGTGAAAAGATCACCACTCTTTTTGGAAAAGGTTCTGATCTTTCAGGGTGAGTGGGTAACTGGGTATCGGGTTTACCACCAGGCCAACCTGTTATAGAATCACGAAGTAAATAAAAAACCTGCAAGTTGATCTCGTAGGCATCACCCTCTTCCACAATCAAGTCTCCTAATCCAAATTCATTATAATCATTATTGGTCAGTGACAAAATAGGCTTCTTGAGTTTTAAGGCCATATTTACTACCGCCTTTTTGATCATACCGGAATTCCATTCAATTTCCCCGGTAAGCCAGGGCGACTTAAATCTGGTGAGTTCAGAGGCTGCTATTTCATCTATAATGAAAGTGCAATCACTATGCTGCTGCAGCAAACTCGCTGGCACGCTTTCACTTACAGCACCCTCTACAGATCTTTGAATGACCTCTGACTTCGCGGGACCCCATGCCAGCAATAAAATCCGTTTGGCTTTTAAAATGGTGCTAATGCCCATGGTAATGGCCAGCCTGGGCACTTCGGATATATTGGCAAACTCATAAGCGTTGGCCAACCTTGTAGAATTTTCCAGGTTGATTAACCTTGTTCTTGAATAAATGCTGGATCCCGGCTCATTAAACCCTATATGGCCATTGTTTCCAATTCCCAATACCTGCAGGTCAATGCCACCAGCCTCTTCTATCTTTTTTTCATATTCAGCACAATGCTTTTTGATCTCTTCTTTGGGTAATTCGCCATTGGGTAAATTGATATTATTTTTATCAATATCCACATGGTCAAATAAATGCCTGTGCATATAATTATTATAGCTCTGCCAGGCATCTTTTTCTAAAGGATAGTATTCATCAAGATTAAAAGTGATGACGTTTTTAAAACTTAATCCTTCTTCCTGGTGCATGCGTACCAATTCCACGTACAGGCTTTTGGGGGTAGAACCTGTGGCAAGCCCCAATACACACATTTCATTACGGGATTGCTTATCTCGGATAAGCCTGGCAATTTCTGCCGCCGCATATTTTGAACCTTCTTTGGCACCATTAAAAATCTTAACTGGAATTCTTTCAAATGCGTCAATCAAATTAATATCTGTCATTATGAGTCAAACTTTGTTTTGGCTGCTAAAGATACGGGAGTGAAATATTTATTTGTCTTGTATAACCTGCTTCATCACTTTAAAAAGTATTCAATTGTCCTATCTGCACTGAATTGCACATGCAGCGCAATCGTTTGCCTATTTTTTAAAATACCCTGATCTCATCCGCAAATAACCACGCTTTATTGCCTGCTCCTGGCTGGCCATCTGGAATCTGTCCGTAATTTTTGGCTAGTAATTTTATATACCTCGCATTGGTTTGCGGGAAGGATACTGTAATCCATCCCATGGTCAGCGTGTCGCTTTTAAATTCAGAGGATTTGCCTAGAATTGAATAATTGATTCCATCATTAGAACCCATAATTTCCACATATTTAGGTAAATAGATCCAGCTTCCATTTTGCTCTATAGTATGCATGCTTACGCTTGAAATGGGTTGGCTGATTCCCAAATCTATTATAGTTTGAAGGTCGTCGCTGACCCATCCAAGCCAATCAGGGTAACTAAGGCCTTTTATTGAATAAACTCCATTCACCAGGCTGAAACTCCCACCTTGACCCGGGTACTTTGAATTGGGTGGTATTTGAATTTTAATAGGTTTGCCCGTTGCCTTGTTTACTGAATATTCAATTTTTACGGGACGACCAATAAAGGTTTCATTCTTTCCAGATTTTAATGTTGGCTTTTGGGAAATCTGTTGAGCAGTATATATACCCGGAGTTTTCAACGTATATGTAATACTATCAGTAGACAAGTATTGATCATCATTGCCAGGATCTGATATTTTTACAATACTGCCTTTCTTTTTTGGGATAATTGACCAAATGACTGAATTGTTTTTTCCGGGAATAACCAGTGCATCCAGGTCATAAAAGGCCTGGCTATAATTGGCATTCCATAAATCATAACGTTTCATCTGCATCGGAAGTCGCTTTTCAAAACTGGCCCATGATCTTGCTTCCTTAGAACTCCACAGCACTTCTGATAAAGCACTCATTCTTGGAAAGATCATGTACTCCACTTTAGAGGGGTAGGCCATGTATTCTGTCCAAACATTCCCCTGTGCGCCCTTTATATATTTCGAAGCTGTATCATTCAGTTCACCGGGTATGGGTTGATATGTATACACTTTTTCCAAAGGTGTAAAGCCTCCAATCGTTATAGAGTCTTCATTCCTTGATTGAGAGTGATCCAGGTATACAAATTCTCCCGGGGTCATGATCACATTATGATTTTGAAGTGCAGCTTCAATGCCACCTTTTTCACCCCTCCAACTCATCACCCAGGCATTGGGTGCCAGGCCACCTTCCAATATTTCATCCCATCCAATAAGTGTACGGCCATGTTCATTCAAAAATTTTTCCATTCTTTGAATAAAATAACTTTGCAGCTCATGTTCATTTTTGAGGCCTTCTTTTTTCATACGTGCCTGGCATTTGGGACAACGCTTCCAATTGCTTTTAGGACATTCATCTCCACCAACATGTATGTATTGAGAAGGGAATAATTGAAGTACTTCATTCATTACATCCTGCAGAAACTGGAAAGTGGAATCATTCCCGGCACAAAAAACGTCATCAAAGACGCCCCAGGTTTCCTGTACTTTTTTTCCCTTCATATTCTTGCTTAGTTCAGAAGGGTAAGAAGGTATGATGGTTTCTTCTGTAGAAAAGCAACTTAGATATGGATATGATGCAATGGCTGCAGACGCATGCCCGGGCATTTCTATTTCAGGCACCACCGTAATATGACGGTCTGAAGCATATTGAATGATCTCCTTTACCTCGTCTTGTGTATAATAACCACCATACCTGGAGTTGTCATTACCAGTACCTGGATATCGCCCGATAATGGTTCCATTTCTATAGCCCCCAACTCTGGTTAGCAGCGGATATTTTTTGATCTCGATTCTCCAACCCTGGTCATCAGTCAGGTGCCAGTGGAAATAATTCATTTTATGAAAGGCCAGGTAGTCAATATATTTTTTGACAAAGGATATAGGAAAAAAATGGCGTGATACGTCAAGGTGCATACCCCTGTAATCAAATCGAGGTTGATCTGTTATTTTTACAAAAGGAACTGACAGGGATTTTGTTTTTTTATTGCCTGGCAAATCTTTATTTACAGGTAATAACTGTATCAGGGTTTGTATGCCATAGAAGGTTGCTGCATAGGTATCTCCTTCAATCAATACACCATCTTTTTTGATGGTGAGTGAGTAAGCATCTTTATCCGGAGCCTTTATAAATTTGCGCGTGGTTAATTCTATGGCGTTACCGCTTGCCTTATTAGTTATGGGTAAATCAAACCCATAGTACTTCAACAAATAGTTACTGAAAAATTGAGCAGACCTGGCATCTGCTGCATCCCTGGCCAACAGTACTGTTTTGCCAGTAATGATATAATTGCCTTTTTGAATGCTCATATGTACAGGTTGAGGGATTATTAAATTATTCTGCCCTGTACAAACATGTGCAAATGACACAGTTAATAAATAAAGGATTGGCCTTAAGAAAAATCTCATAGTACTTTTTCTGAATTATTATTATTGATATCTTATTTCATTACTGGAACTGTAATGCTGGATGGATAGGTGGAATTATGAAAGATCCTGATATTGGCTTTTTGAAAATCAGCATCAGAAGCTTCATAAATGTTTACAAATTTTTGCGGATTTCTGTCAGCCAGCGGGAACCAACTGCTTTGAATTTGTACCATAAGTTTATGGCCTTTTTTAAAGGTGTGGGCAACATCCGGCAAAGTAAATTTTACCTCTTCCACCTTCCCGGGTTTAAAGGCTTCAGGTTTTTCAAATGATTTCCTGAAACGTCCTCTCATGATTTCGCCACGAACCAACATTTGATAACCCTGCATGGGATAGTTGGTCACAGGCGCAGGGGCTGCATAAGAAAAACTATCTGGGAAAACATCTATTAGCTTCACTACAAAATCAGCATCGGTAGAGGAAATGGAAGTAAAAAGCTTGGCCGTTAATGGCCCTGCTAGTGTCAGATCATTTTCCAAAGCCTCCGTTTCAAAAACCAACACATCGGGCCTGCGGGAAGCAAAGCGCTGGTCATCGGTCATGTATTCCCTTGTCCGGCCTGCATGCACATCTTCTGTATAGGGAACTGGGTGGGCCGGATCACTTTCATATTCAGTAAAACCTGTCCCGGAAACAGGTTTCTTCCATTCAAGCTTTCCATGGGATTGTAAATAAAGTTCCTGGTTATCCGATCCTGCAGGTGGCCATTGGGTAAGTTGATGCCATTTATTCTCTCCACTAAAAAATACCGTAGCTTCTGCCAAACCATTAAGATTGCCCTTATCTTTTAAATAATAATTGAAAAAAGGTACTTCCACGTTGTTCTGGTACCATTCAGATGTCTTTGCGTCCCAGCGAATATTTCCCAAACTACTTCCATCACCGCGACCTCCCCACTGCCCGTGGAACCATGGACCCATCACCAGCCTGTTGTTATTCTTTGATTTGGACTCTATGGCCTTGTATAAATTCCATGCACCAAAGCAATCTTCTGCATCAAACAAACCACCAACTACAAGTGTATTAGTGGAAGGAGGGATGGCCTTCACGAAATTCCTGGTATTGCGGGCTTTCCACCAGTCATCAAGATTTGGGTGAGCCATTAATTCATTCCAAAATGGAATGGGTTCGGGCATTAACCTGGTTAGGTTTTTTAAAGCTCCTGCTTTAAGGTAAAAGTTATAATTATCTGCACCCGGCATTTCATACCCCGGCATTCCAGATTGGGTAGGTTGTGGACGAGGCCTGCCAAAGCCAGAATAAAATGAAAATGCATCCATAGCCATGAAAGCACCATTATGGTGAAAATCATCGCCCATAAACCAATCAGTTACAGGTGCCTGTGGGCTAACAGCTTTTACTGCGGGGTGTCCACTCATAGCGGCCATGGTGGAATAAAACCCTGGATATGAAATACCAAATACACCGACGCGTCCATTATTACCAGGAACGTTTTTGACGATCCAGTCTACAGCATCGTAGGTATCACTGGCTTCATCTACCTGGTTACCTGTTTTGTTGGTGATAAAAGGTCGCACATCTACAAAGTTTCCTTCACTCATATATTTCCCTCTAACATCCTGGACCACCATAATGTAGTTTTCCCGCATATAGAGCCTGTAATAGCTATTCCAGAAACTTTCCGGAAAATTGGATTCACCATAAGGACCAGCCGAATAAGGCGTGCGCTTCATTAATATAGGATGCCTTTCTGAACTGTCCTTGGGAATATATATAGCTGTAAATAGCTTATTTCCATCCCTCATGGGGATCATCTTCTCTACTTTGTAATAGTTATTCTTTACCCAGGCACTGTCAAGCGTATTGTTTTGGGCATAACAAAAAGAAAATGATGTTAGGAAGAAAATGAACGAGTAAAATGCCTTCATATTTTTAATTTGAAAGCATCTAAGGTATTAATTAATCTCTTCCATAAAGGAAGCAGAATGGATTAGCAGGACACAGATAAATTTATGTTTTATCAGTAGTATGCATTTTACAAATTAAAAAAATGAAGATGACGCTTATGCAGAAAGGTTATAAAGTGTAATCCTATATTCAGAGGCAAAAACTAACCTGTTATACAGAAGATTTATCGTAACCCAGCTATTATTACATCCATTCAGTTTCAAAATGCCTGAAATCAGTTTTGAGTATCTTGTATAATCTTCTAAAAGTGATCACTTCTTCTCTTAACTCAGAATGGTTGTCCATGCGTGCATTTTCAATGATGCCACCTGAAAGGTCATATACGAAAGCAGCCAATTGTCTTTCACTGATATTCAGCTTATGCTTTAGAATGTCAATAACTTCTTTTTGAC
This sequence comes from Bacteroidota bacterium, assembly GCA_023415275.1. GTDB lineage: Bacteria > Bacteroidota > Bacteroidia > Chitinophagales > Chitinophagaceae > Flavisolibacter. The sequence continues at coordinate 30,976 of JAEZLJ010000107.1, read as the reverse complement.
AGATAAATTGATTTTGAAAATGTTCTATCTGCATCTGCACATCTTGTTTAGTATTCCTGGAAACAAGGTCTTCCAGGTGATTTTCAAATATCTTGATTTCTTCTTTATAAAAGGTCAATTCCCTGACCCATAACTGGTATTCCAGGTGGAGGCTACGGATAGAAACAGTCTGGTACATAGTGGCCAAATTTTATACTGTAAAGCAACTGCATTGTTTCACTACACTAACTGATTCATGTTGATCTATTTTATGATTGTTGTCAACCATATATGGAGATCAATATAATTTCAACTGGAACATTTTATACTTATGCTTAAGCGATTCAAAATCTTTCTTAAACCCTGTAATATTCTGACCGAGCTGCCAATGATCATGAACCAATATAGTAGAAAAATCAGCCGGCGTTCCGGTTTTTGCCAATATTCCCATACTGGCTTTAGCATAATCCAGATCATGTAATATTGTGATAAGGAAATCACCCATTCGAACAAACTGGTTTTGAAACATAGAAGCTTCATCAGAAAGTTGCAAACTGGTATTCCTGGCAATCAATTCATCTAGTTGCTTTTGCAATGTTGTCAGTTCTTCTTCATGAAAACGCAGTTCATTATTCCAAAGCTGGTAGTCATTATGTACCTGTGCAATTGAAACATTATCATACATATGTAGGCAAATGGAAACAAAAATGCACATGTTTTCTATATCCTCCATCAGAACAACAGATAAAAAACAATATTTCTGAAAATGAAGAACCCTGTCAAATAAATAAGTAGAATACACCTGAAATGGGCCAGGCTGATTATAGGTCATGGGCAAAATCAGAGAATAATAAAAAAGGCTGCTTCTTATTACAGAGCAACCTTTTCATATGATAATTGATGAATACAATTATTCCATCATGGGAACTTCCATCAATAATATTTCCGAATCCGAAACTGCCTGAACAGTAAAAGCTTCTGTTTCACTGATTCCAAGTCCATCACGACGATTTAATGTGGTTTCACCAATTTTTATCTCTCCTTCCAATACAAACGCATAAACACCATTTCCCTCTTTTTTGACCTTGTAGGATAAGTCCTTTCCAGCATCAAGCTTTGTTAGATGGAACCATGCATCCTGGTGCAGTTGTACCCCTCCATCAGGGGTTCCCAGGGGCGATACTACAGTTGCCCATTGATTATGCTTATCTTTTAAAGAAAAGCTCTTTTGATCGTAGCGAGGTTGCACATTCTTTTTATTAGGAAAAACCCAAATCTGTAAGAATTTTACTTGCTTATCCTGGTTTTTATTCTTTTCAGAATGAATGATGCCTGTTCCGGCGCTCATTACCTGCACATCACCTTGCTTGATCACAGCTGTGGTGCCCATGCTGTCCCCATGCTCCAGGTCACCCTCCAGTGGAATGGAAACAATTTCCATATTGTCATGCGGATGTTTGCCGAATCCCATGCCTCCGGCTACCGTATCATCATTCAATACCCTTAAAGCACCAAAGTGAATTCTATCGGGATTATAATATCCTGCGAATGAAAATGTATGCCAGGAATCCAGCCAACCATGATTGGCATGCCCCCTGGTTCGGGCTTTATGTAATACAGTTGTCATATAAACTCCTTTATTTGATAATCGGGTAATTCAATTAGAAGCAATAGGTTGAGGTTCAATTCTAACCATTCTCCTTTAAACAGAAACTTTCTCTGTCACTACTTTTTCCGCCAGCCACAAAAATTCTGTGATAAAAGTATCTATGGCCTTTTGAAATGTTGGATCTGTCAGCTTGCCTTCTGCATCAAATTTTTTATCTACGTGAGGAGTGATCAACATATAAGGAGAAGCTATTCCAAATAATGCCATAACGAACTGTTGCAGTTGCATGGCTGCGCGTACACCACCTAATGCCCCAGGTGATGCTGTTGCCAAACCAAAAACCTTATGGTGCTGCTTTGGAAAATGATCAAACATATTCTGCATAGCAGGGGAATAGCTTCCATTGTATTCAGGCGTAACTATAATAAATGCCTCTGCTGCAAACATCCTTGTGGCCAACTCCCTGTACTTCTCAGGCGTATCTTCCACCGTGGTGAATACTTTCTGAACACCAGTCATTGGATACTTCCGAATATCAATCAAGCCTATTTCATGATCAGAGTTTTCTTTTAATTCTTTTTCAAGAAATAATGCCAGCCTGTTAGTAGCACTGTTTTGACGCGGACTTCCAGATATTATTTCAATTTTCATACTTCTATTTTAATAACAGTGTTTAAACATCAAACCTGGTGCCCGTTTCTTTAAGCTGACTTATTGACACTTACAGCTCTTCATTATTAAGATTCACCTGTTGCCGGTTCTTCCTCAGGCGCATATTAATAAGCTCTACTATTAAACTAAACGCAATGGCAGTGTATATGTAGCTCTTATTGAAATGCTGATGAAAACCTTCTGCTACTAACATCATTCCAATCATGATCAGGAAGGCAAGAGCCAATATTTGTAGTGTGGGGTGTTTGTTAATGAACCGGCTGATGGTCCCGGAAAAAAAGATCATGATCAGCATAGATATCACTACGGCCAGGATCATAATGAGAACATTATCCACTAATCCTATGGCTGTAAGTATGGAATCAAATGAAAAAACGGCATCTACCAAAACAATTTGAATAATGACCGATCTGAAAGCCGAGGGAGCCACAGTGTGGTGTGGCTTACTTGCCACGTTCAGCTTCTGATGGATTTCTAGAGTGCTTTTAAAAATCAGGAAGATACCACCTGCTATCAATATGATATCTTTCCAGCTAATACCAATAGGTTGGCCATCATCTTCAATAAATGGAATGGTAAATAAAGGTGTGGTCAGTTTAATGATCCATGTGATGGTAAGCAGCAGGCATATCCTGAATATCATAGCCATTAACAAACCCAATGTCCTTGCCTTTCCTTGTTGGTGTTCAGGCAGTTTATTAGAGACAATGGATATAAAAATAATGTTATCCACCCCCAGTATGATCTCCAATACGGTTAACGTCAGTAATGCAGTCAGTATTCCCGGATCAGTAAAGTTTGGCAATTCAAATAGTAGTATCATTTAATTGTGCTTGATTGATTATTATCAAAATTCTATAGTTTCACGTTTCCTTTTATTATTTCATTACAAACATCGTTGAATAAATTATGTTCACCCGTAGAAGGTTTATACATACATCAGCACTAAGTTCCCTGGGACTTGTATTAAAAAATCCATTGACTTCAGCCATTGACCCAACAACTGTCAAAAATAACCCCATAGTCATTTCTACATGGGCACCAAATGTTAAAGCCAATGCAGAAGCCTGGAAAATTTTAGGCGTTGGTGGCAAGGCATTAGATGCAGTGGAGGCTGGTGTACAGATCCCCGAAAGTGATCCCTCAGATCAAAGTGTAGGTTATGGAGGTCTTCCCGACCGGGATGGTAAGGTCACTCTTGATGCCTGCATCATGGATGGCAATGGTGATTGTGGTTCTGTCATGTTCCTGGAAAGCATCATGCACCCGATCAAAATTGCGAGACTTGTAATGGAGAAAACACCACACGTGCAACTGGTAGGCGAGGGTGCTCTTCAGTTTGCATTAGCCAATGGTTACAAAATGGAAAACCTGTTGACACCTGAAAGCGAAAAAGCCTATAAGGAATGGCTCAAAAATTCAAAATATGATCCTATGACCATTCCTAAATTGCTTGAACAAAAGAATGAGCCCGGGCAGATCAATAACCATGATACAATTGGAATGATCGCTATGGATGCCAGTGGTAGCTTGAGCGGTGCCTGTACAACCAGTGGAATGGCTTATAAAATGAGGGGACGGGTAGGGGATTCACCTATCATTGGGGCCGGATTATTCGTAGACAGTGACGCCGGGGCTGCCACCTCTACAGGAGTTGGAGAAGAAGTGATACGTATCTGTGGATCGCACACAGTTGTAGAATACCTGCGCCAGGGCGTACATCCTGAATTGGCCTGTAAAAAAGCAGTGGAAAGGATCATCAAAAAACGAGGCAAACAAGCCAAAGATCTACAGGTAGGCTTTATTGCTATGAATACCAAAGGAGAGTATGGTGGGTATGCCTTACAAAAGGGATTTACCTATGCAGTACAAACCAAGGCAGGCAGTAAAGTGCTTCAATCAAAAAGCTTTTATTAAATAAGTATTCTAACAGGTACGTCCTGGTCAATATAAATTATTTGCTGTGCATTATATTATTGAAATAGCGACCAATGATTTCATTACCACTAAGGCCGCAGTGGATGGGGGAGCAGACCGGATTGAACTATGTGCTGCCTTGTCAGAAGGAGGAATAACACCATCATTTGGAATGATCCGGAACTGCCGGGAGGCATTCACAACTCAATTGTTTCCAATTATAAGACCAAGAGGGGGTGATTTTCTTTATACAGATCATGAATTTATGGTCATGTTGGATGATGTGAAAAAATGTAAAGAATTAGGTTGTGATGGGGTGGTCATTGGTTTACTTGACAAAAAGGGGAATATAGATACAGAAAGAACGGCCAGGCTGATAGAAGAAGCTTATCCATTGCGTATCACTTTTCACAGGGCATTTGACAGGTGCGAAGATCCCTTCCTGGCAATGGAACAATTAATAAAATTAGGCTGTGAAAGAATATTGACCTCAGGCCAAAAGCCCAATGTAATGGATGGTATGGACCTTGTAGCAAAATTGGTCACTGCTGCCAATGGAAGGATCATTATTATGCCTGGCAGTGGTGTTCGTAAGGATAACATCAATGAACTGGCTAAAAAAACCGGGGCCATTGAATTCCATTCTTCCCTGAGAAGTAAAACATCCTCACAGATGGAGTTTATCCACCCTGCTTTTGCGGATAATGCTGAAAGTTATATCAACCCTGGGTTGATGCCTAAAGATGTAAGTGAGCTAAGGAATGCATTGAATTCTTAATAAATTCTAAATAAAGATTATGCTATAAGTTAAGGCTTGTTAAATAATCATGGTTAGCCTTTTTATAACTAATTCCTACACTTTTCTGGCGTAATATTACGTTACAGTATTGCACATTCTCTTAAACCAATTCATTGGTTCGTTTTTATTCATCAATCCAAAAAGAAATTAATGCTTAGACGTATATTATCCCTTTTATTAGGCTACCGTAAACCCAAACCAGCCTATGCATTAGTCCCAAGGCCCAATAACAAGATGCCTCAAAAAAGGTCCAATTAACAATTTTCTTTATCCTTAAATTGATAAACCATGAAAATCCTATTAATTGCACTATTCAGCTCTTTTTTAACGACCTCGTCATTATGGCTATCCAATATAGACCAGGCAAAAAAGGAAGCCTCAGATTCCCACAAAAATATCCTGGTCAATTTCTCAGGTTCCGACTGGTGTGGCCCTTGCATTCGGATGCATAAAGAAATCTTTGAGTCTGATGCCTTTGCTAAGTACGCAGGAGATAATCTGGTATTGTTAAATGCTGATTTCCCAAGGCTCAAAAAGAACCAGTTATCAAAAGATCAAACCAAATTGAATGAGGCTCTGGCTGACAAATACAACCCCGGAGGTAAATTCCCTTATACAGTGTTGTTAGACGCAAATGGTAAGTTATTGAAATCATGGGAAGGATATACCTCCATTACTCCTGAAACGTTTATCACCGAGGTAAACAGCGCTGCTCATGGAGCCCGCTAATTCAATAGAATACGATTTACATAAAAAGATCATAAAGCTAATGGGCAACCGTTTTGAAATAACGGTTGTTCATTCTGACAAATCCTTTGCGGATGAATGCATTACGGCTGCTATTAATGAAATCAGCCGCATTGAACAGTTACTTACCACATTTAAAGATTCCAGCCAGACTAACCAGATCAATGCCATGGCAGGATTAAAGCCTGTCCAGGTTGATCGGGAAGTTTTTGATTTAATAGCCCGCTCTCAAAAAATATCCCAACTTACCCAGGGTGCATTTGATTTAAGTTATGGTTCCATAGATAAAAGCTTCTGGAACTTTGATACTACCATGACCTCCCTGCCTGATGCACAAAAAGCCAAAAATGCAGTTAGGCTGATCAACTATAATAATATAATACTCGATGAAAAAAATACCTCTGTATTCCTGAAAGAAAAGGGTATGCGTATAGGTTTTGGGGGCATTGGTAAGGGGTATGCTGCAGACAAGGCCCGGCAAGTATTAATAAATAAGGGAATTACCAAAGGTGTTGTGAATGCGGCAGGCGATCTTGTTACCATAGGTACCCAGGCTAACGGGCACCCCTGGACGGTAGGAATCGCAGACCCCGATACAAAGTACCAGCCATTCTCCCAATTAGCTATCAGTAATAAAGCGGTAGCCACCTCTGGCAATTACGAAAAATTTGTGATCATAGGAGGGAAGAAGTATTCCCATACCATTGATCCTAAAACCGGATTTCCTGTATCTGGCATTAAAAGTGTAACTATAATAAGTCAAAGTGCAGAACTGGCAGATGCGATGACCACCCCGGTAATGGTCATGGGAATAAAAGCTGGTTTGCACATGATCAACCAATTGAAACAGCTGGCTTGCATAATTATTGATGATAACAATATAGTGTACACATCTAACAATGTAAAAATAACCGATATATGAAATGGCATTTGATCGGCATATTCCTCCTGGCAGGCACAATTACCATTACCTCTTGCCAAAGTGTAAAAGAATACCAGAAGAATAAGATCAATGATACAGAAATGGAATTGTCGGCCCGAAAAGTGCAAAAATTTGAATTAAACTTCCAGGTCTATCGTGAAGGGGCCTCCGGTGCCAATGGTGGAAAAACAGGTGGTGGCTGCGGCTGTAATTAATTGATAAAATATTGAAATGAAAAAGCTTTCTCTTACAGCCATAGGAATGTACCTTGGTATATTAAGCGCCTTTTCCCAACAAACAGATAGTTCCACTTATAAAAGCAGGAAGTTGCACCTTGATGAAATTGACTTTGTTTCAGGTTATTACAAGCAATCTGGAAATAATTCAGCCGTAACAGGCGGAATAGGAACTGAAGACCTTACCGATTTTGCCAATACCATTGAATTAAAATTTTCAAAGTATGACTCCAGGTTGCGCAAGCACAACCTTTCTTTTGAGCTGGGAGTAGATCATTACTCTTCCGCATCTTCAGATAAAATAGATCCTTATACTATTTCTTCCGCTTCTTCTGCCGATACCAGGATCTATCCTTCCTTGTCCTGGAGCATACAGAATGAAGAAAAAAAGACCACTTTGGGAGTCAATGCTTCCTTTTCCAATGAATTTGATTACAGGTCTTTTGGTATAGGCACCAGTTTTACAAAGGCTTCAAAAGATAATAACAGGGAGTTTACCGGTAAACTCCAGGCCTACCTGGACCAATGGTCAGTTATTCTGCCTATTGAATTAAGACAAAATACAGGAAATAACAGGGAACATGATGATTATCCTTCCGAGGCGAGAAACTCTTATAGCGCTTCCCTTGCTTTATCGCAAATAGTTAATAGAAACCTTCAGGTATTGCTGATTGTGGAGCCCACTTACCAGAATGGGCTATTGGCTACAAAGTACCAGAGGGTATATTTTACAGACGGTTCCCTACAGTCTGAAACACTTCCCGATCATCGGTTCAAGGTTCCCCTGGGATTGAGGGCGAATTACTTTTTTGGCGACAAGGTCATATTGAGATCTTTTTATAGATATTACCAGGATGATTGGGGATTAAAAGCACATACAATAGATATGGAATTCCCGGTTAAGATGACACCGTTCTTTTCATTAAGCCCTTTCTACCGGTTTTATACCCAAAATGGCATTGATTATTTTGCCCCATATGGAACTCATAAACCCGGAGAAACCTTTTTTTCCAGTGATTACGACCTTTCCAAATTTACCAGTCATTATTATGGTGCAGGTATCAGGCTTTCACCGCCCAAAGGAGTTTTTGGAATCCAGAAATTGAATAACCTCGAACTCAGATATGGACACTACAATAGAAGCAATGGTCTGAATTCCAATCAAATATCTCTTGCGTTTAAAATAAAATAACAATCTGACTGTATAGAAGAAAACCTGGTTGCTTTAATAAGGTTCGCTCAGGCAACTGTAATGGAGGCATCCAGGTAAACATCCTGGATGGCATTCAATAGTTGCACTCCTTCACCAAAAGGCCTTTGAAAAGCCTTCCTGCCTAATATCAATCCCATGCCCCCGGCTCTTTTATTAATGACAGCGGTAGCTACTGCATCTGCCAAATCACTTTCCCCTTTACTTTCTCCGCCACTATTGATCAATCCTACGCGGCCGTTATAACAGTTCAAGACCTGGTAGCGGGTCAGGTCAATAGGATGCTCCGTGGTCAACTTATCATATACCAGCTTGTTGGTCTTGCCAAAATTCACGGCCATATAGCCTCCATTATTGGTAGGCAGTTTTTGTTTTATAATGTCTGCCTGTATGGTCACCCCTAAATGGTTTGCCTGTCCTGTAAGATCGGCAGCAGTGGAATAGTCAGTTCCCCCTACTTTGAATGCATTATTACGCAGGTAACACCAAAGAATGGTGGCCATACCTAAATCATGCGCATATTCAAAAGCTTCTGAAACCTCCTTTAATTGCCGGTCACTTTCTGCACTTCCCCAATAAACAGTTGCGCCTACAGCAGCTGCGCCCATGTTCCACGCAGATTTTACAGAGCCAAATATTGTCTGGTCATATTTATTTGGATAGCTGAGCAGTTCATTGTGGTTGATCTTTACAACAAAAGGTATCCTGTGCGCATATTTCCTACTCATAATGGCCAAAACTCCAAAAGTGGAGGCCACGGCATTACAACCTCCTTCTATTGCAAGTTTTATGATATTATCTGGGTCAAAATAAACCGGGTTAGAAGCAAAGGATGCCCCGGCGCTGTGTTCAATGCCCTGGTCAACAGGGAAGATGCTGCAATAACCTGTACCTGCCAAGCGGCCATGGTTTATTATGCCTTGTAAACTTCGCAACACCTGGTTGTTCCGGTTACTATTGACCCAAACATCATCTATATGAGTCGGGGATGGAAGGTGAAGTAATGATTTGTCAATGGTTTTGCAGGTGTGGGTCAAAAGGTATTCTGCCTTATCACCCAATAATTCTCTGGTAGTAGCAGGCATGATCGTTAGTGTTTAAAATGAATCAAACAGGCTTACAAAGATAGGAGAGCTACAAAAGATGAAATGTGGGATGATGTATTAAAAATAAAAAACCTGTTACCGGGAGGTCAGGCAAATACTTTGGTCAGTATTGGCATTAACGTCCCGGAACAGGTTGCTAATCAGTTTGTAAATGATCAGGCGTTTCTGTTGATGCAATTCAGGTCTTCGAAAGCCACTTCCAGTCTTTTGGCAAAACTTTCTTCTGCCTTGCGTAACCAAACCCTTGGATCGTAAAACTTCTTATTGGGCTTATCTTCTCCTTCGGGGTTTCCAAGCTGTCCCTGCAAATAACCTTCATTCTTTTTATAGAAATTCAGGATACCTTCCCAAAAAGCCCACTGCAGGTCTGTATCAATATTCATCTTGATGGCGCCATAGCTGATTGCTTCGCGAATCTGGTTTTGTGGTGAACCACTACCACCATGGAATACAAAATACACAGGCTTTTCTGCAGTGCCATAATGTTGTTGAATGTATTCCTGGCTATTGCGAAGGATATCAGGCCTCAGTTCCACGTTACCCGGCTTGTACACACCGTGCACATTACCAAACGCAGCTGCAATTGTAAACAGGTTACCTACTTTCTTCAGCTCTTCATAAGCATATGCTACTTCCTTGGGCTGGGTATATAATTTGTCATTTTCAATGCCGCTGTTGTCAACACCATCTTCTTCACCACCGGTTACACCCAATTCAATCTCTATGGCCATCCCCAGGGGTGCCATGCGTTTGTAAAATTCAACCGAAGTGGCAATATTTTCTTCGATGGGTTCTTCGGAAAGGTCCAGCATATGCGAACTGAACAGGGGTTGTCCTTTTTCTTTAAAAAATTGTTCACCAGCATCTATTAAACCACTTACCCAAGGCAGCCATTTTTTGGCGGCATGGTCCGTATGCAACACTACCGGCACACCATAATACTTAGCTACATTGTGAATGTGCAATGCTCCTGAAACACCTCCGGAAATATTGCCCTGCAACTTATCATTGGGCATTCCCTTACCGGCAATGAATTGAGCGCCGCCATTGGAGAACTGTATGATAACAGGAGAGTTTACTTTCGCAGCGGTTTCCAACGTGGCATTGATACTGTCAGTGCCAATAGTGTTAACCGCTGGTAAGGCGAATCCATTTTCTTTAGCATCTTTTAAAAGTGCTTCGAGCTCTTCACCAAAAAGCACCCCTGGTTGATATTTTTTCATTCTTAACTCTTTCGGATTTGATTGTTTAATTAGTTTCCCAAAAGCAAGCAATCGTCCTAAAGCGGCGCTAAGATAAGGTAGTAAGGATATACAAAAAGATAATTATTGTCATATTGACTTATCCGTAAGCTTACCCAAATTTCTCTGGATGCGCGACAGGTGTGGTTTTAAACTATACCGCATGGTTTGTTTCACCAGGTCGCCCATGGTCTTGCACCTAAGGAAAATTTTTGCGCCAAAATGTGTGAACAATTCCTGCCTCAATTGATCCAGCTTTTCGTCTGTACTAATCACATCCTGCCCCATGATATCCAGGAGATCTTTTATCCTGTACCTCGACGAGGCCATTCTATAGGCGATAAGCGTCCTTTCTTCGGCCTGGTATTGCTCAATGGAATCCTTATTCAGGTATTTCAATGTCAACTCCACATAAGGAAGGTTTTCCTTGAAGAACTGCGGCAGGTACATATTCTTTCTACCTTCATAAGATTGTTGATCAAAATCAATTGCCCTGATGCGGTACTGGTAATCTTCAATATCGGGTGTGAAATTGACCACGAAATTATAGCTCCGCATATCACCTAATAACCTCACAAAACAACGCTCATTGAATTTTACGAATTCTTTTGCCAGCCGGATCTTATTGGTTTCCGGCCGGTCCAGGTAATCCTTTATAAATATATCTCCAGGTAAACCCGGAATGTGTTCTTCCACCAAAGTGTTCTTACCGGTAAAAAACGTGAGGGCATTGGGAGATAGAAGATGTTCCAGTTCAAGACCATAAACCCTTGAAGCATCTTCCTTTTTAATATAGTAATGGTCGTAATTATCATTAAAACGATTCACGATCCTGATACGAAAAGGATTTGAATTGCCAAAAGTGCAGTAATCAATACGGGCCACATCCAGGTGCTTCGTAAAGGAATAATCACCTTCTGTTTTTAATAAGGCATATAAATTAATCAGGCCTTGTTTAATATACTCCCAGTCACGCATATCATAAAGCGCTTTTTCCCAAAGCGTATCATGGCCGTTCTTATCTTTTAGTGGAATGGAATAAGTAATATTCAGCAGATCATTGTAGGAAAGCGGAAGGTTTACCTCACGCCCATTCAATTTTAAGTAGTTGCGTAAAGGTTTATTAATAGGGTAAAAAAACTTTTTCTTTGATGGTTTATCCGGCTCCTGCATGATCTAAAATAAGTATTATGCCTGTATTTGTTTTTGAAGTTCCAAAAAGTAAGCAGGTGCTTCCATTAGCCGGCTTCCATACCAGCTGAACATTTCACCGTCAACCAGTAAAAAATTTACCCCGGGTAAGCGCTCTTTCATTTCTTCTATATGCTTTTGGCTGAAAGGATAGGGCTCGGAGGAAAGCAGCACCAGGCAATTGCCATCATTTGACTTTGATATAACATCATTGATTTCATTCAGTGTAAGGGCTGGATATCGGTTCTTATTTTTGAACAGGTTACATAGCCCTGCATGTTCCATCATGTCATTGATAAATGTATCTCCGCCAATAGTCATAAATGGATCTTTCCATATCAGGTACACTGCCTGCTGCTTGTTTTGAATACCAGCATTTAACAAGCTGAACCCTTCTTCAATTTTCTTTAATATCTGGACAGATTTATCTTGTCTTCCGGTAATAAGACCAATTGATGTGATCATTGACAGGGCCTGGGACAAGTTGTTTACATCACTTACCCAAACTGGAAATTCATTGGCTAAAATATCAATCTGCTCCTTTACATTTTCTTCCTTATTAGCTATGATCAAGTCCGGCATCAATTCCCTGATCAGGTCTATATTCAATTGTTTGGTACCCCCAATTCTTTTTTTGCTTTGAAACCATTTCTTGGGGTGAACACAAAATTTGGTAATGCCTATAACTTCATTTTCCAAACCCAGGTCATATAATAATTCTGATTGTGAAGGAACAAGTGAAATAATTCTTTGAGGATGATCCACAATTTCAACTTCACGCTTCAGCTGGTCTGTATAAATAGGCATTATGCAAATTAGGCAATGTGTGGATTACCATAAGACGTTTGATCAAATCCTGAATGACAGGATAGAATAACCAGACTGAAAAAAAGATCATTACTGGGAGAAGTGAAATATTACTATCACCTTCCTCCTGCCTTATCATAATAATAAAGAAGGAGGATAGGGGTGGCTATGGTCAATGAGCCTTGATAAGGTGATAGGATACAGTCTTCTTTGTCGGAACGGTTTTCAGAGGACTGGATAGCTTTAGTAAGGATTGGATTTTAAAAACGGGTTTTCAAGGATAACAGCCGGTGGCTGATTCATTTGTTTTTCACAGGAGATTTCCTAAAAAGGAGAAGTTGACTGATATTGGATTCTAACCGTGGTTTTTCTAAGGATCTGGATAATGTTTTACTGGACGGTTTTGGATTACCTTTCGGCAAGCCGGATGTTGGATTTTGGTTTTGCTTTTCCTGGATATTGGATGTTTATACCAATCAACTTCTGAACACAAAGCTAATTGTAGTAAGCGGACCGTACAATTGCATGATTACTCTATTTTACATCTATGGTAATTACTACACCCATCGTAAACCAACCATGATGGGTATGGGAAAACAGCGAGCTAGCCATAAGGATATTTACGATAGGTAGGTGAGAAATGCGTTGACCAGGCTATTGACCAAGATAAGAGCATCCTGTCAAAGCCTTGCTGGCAAAAGCTTTGACAGGATGGTGATGTTTATGAAAAACAGGGAATTTACGATTCCTCAATACTTTAAAAGGGGCAAAACTTCAAAATATAACCGCTAAGTATTTATCCTTATTCGTAAAAACCAGAATAAAAAAGAGATTAAGCAAGGGCCTGTATGACATCATATTTCGTAACAATATGGAAATTGCCGCTATCATCTTTTGCGAGGACAGCTCCATTTTCCTTATTGATCAACGTGCCTAATTTTTCAATGGCAGTATCAAAGGCCACTAAGGGAAAGGATTTTTCCATTACTTTCTCAATTTTTTCAGTCCTGATCTCCGGGTTACTAAATACTTTTTGAAAAAGCCCACCTTCACTGATAGATCCTAGTATCTCCCCATCTTTATCCATAACCGGGATATGTTCAATATCATATTTCTTCATCAACTCAACCGCTTCCGCTACTGACTGGGTAGGCTCTATAGTGATCAGTTTTTGTTTGCCCCTGGCATTCACTACATCTTTAAAAGATTTGACATCAAAGAACCCCCTTTCTGCCATCCATTGATCATTGTACACTTTGCCTACATAACGGCTACCATGATCATGTAAAATAGCAACCACCAGGTCGCCCTTTTTAAGCTTTCCCTTTAATTGAAGCAGTCCCTGGATGCAGCTGCCTGCACTATAGCCACAGAAAAGCGCTTCTTCTTTAGCCAGCCGCCTGGTCATAACCGCACCGTCCTTATCTGTTACCTGCTCAAAATGATCGATCACAGACATGTCATAATTCTGAGGAACAAAATCTTCTCCAAATCCTTCAGACACATACGGGTGCACCTCATTCATATCAAGCTCGCCGGTATTGAAATATTTAGTGAGCAGCGAACCATAAACATCTATCGCCCATATCTGTATATCAGGATTCATTTGCTTCAGGTATTGTGCAGTGCCGGTAACAGTGCCTCCAGTACCTGCCGTAACCACCAGGTGTGTGATCTTTCCTTCTGTTTGTTTCCAGATCTCAGGCCCGGTACTCTCATAATGTGCCTGCCTGTTAGCCAGGTTGTCATACTGGTTCATGAGAAATGAATTAGGAATTTCTCTTTGTAGTCTTGCCGCCACGGAATAATAACTTCTTGGATCTTCCGGCTCTACATTGGTAGGGCATACAATGACCTCTGCTCCTAATGCCCTTAAAATATCCACCTTGGATGGAGATTGTTTATCGGTGGTAGTGAAGATACATTTGTAGCCTTTTACCACAGCAGCCATGGCCAATCCCATACCTGTATTACCAGAAGTACATTCTATAATGGTGCCACCAGGTTTTAATTTGCCTTCTGCTTCAGCTACCTCCACCATCTTTACCGCCATCCTGTCTTTGATGGAATTGCCCGGGTTAAAATATTCCACCTTTGCGTAAACATCACAAGGCAGTTCCCTGGTTATCCTGTTCAACTTAACTAAAGGTGTATTACCTATCGTTTCAAGTATGTTATTCTTTACATCCATGCGGTTCATTTTGAGCCGCCAAAGGTACTATAGTATCCTCATGTTTTCATAACTCACTCCAGCACACTTACCAGGCCTATGTAACTGTAAGGAAAAAAGCAGAAAAACTCCATGCTACCATATAGTAAATCCTTAGTAAACCCGTTGTATCTCCGTATAATACCCGTATTGTCCCCGTTTGCATACGGGGATAGTACGGGTTTACTACCTGGATAAAACAGGGATTGAAAGTGGTTACTATATAACTAACAGGCCTTACATATATATTATCCCGAAAGAAGCTATAACGAAAGAAGTGTTGTTTTATCCTGGATAGAAACAGGCTATAATGGGTGGCTTTTGGATGGCTATATGTAAAAGAGTAATATTTTAGCCTTTCAATAAGACTTGCTATATGATCACTGATACGGTTACAACCTACGATCCTATAAAATATAAGACTCCAACTGGTAATCATTTGCAATGCAAGGGCTGGATACAGGAGGCTGCATTAAGAATGCTTTTGAACAATCTGGACCCCGAAGTGGCGGAACGCCCGGATGACCTGATAGTTTACGGAGGCAGGGGAAAAGCTGCCAGGAACTTCAAAGCCCTTGACCAGATCATAGCTGCTTTGAAAGTACTGGAAAACGATGAGTCGTTACTGATACAGAGTGGAAAGCCTGTTGGTATTGTGCCTACACATAAAGATGCACCCCG
The DNA here is from genome assembly GCA_023415275.1 of Bacteroidota bacterium. Lineage (GTDB taxonomy): Bacteria > Bacteroidota > Bacteroidia > Chitinophagales > Chitinophagaceae > Flavisolibacter. Next base: position 15,650 of record JAEZLJ010000107.1, on the reverse strand, counting down.
TGTATTAATTTCTAATTCTCAACTGGTGCCCAATTGGGCCAATTGGAAACATTTTGATGAACTGGAAAGAAAAGGCCTGATCATGTATGGCCAAATGACGGCAGGGAGCTGGATCTATATCGGGTCGCAGGGAATAGTGCAAGGTACTTATGAAACCTATGCTGCAGTGGCCAATAAGGATTTTGGCGGTTCGCTGAAAGGCACTCTGAATGTAACCGCAGGTCTTGGAGGCATGGGTGGTGCACAACCGCTTGCCATCACTATGAATGAAGGCGTGGCATTGATAGCAGAGGTAGAGGAGTGGAGGATAGACAAGAGAATTGAAACCAAATATCTTGACCGGAAGATCAGCGATATAGATGAAGCTATTGATATAGCACTGAACGCCCGGGAAACCGGTAAAGCCCTGAGCATTGGAATGCTGTGCAATGCTGTCAATTTATTAGAACGGCTGGTGCAGCGTAATATCATCCCCGATACCCTGACAGACCAGACCTCAGCGCATGATCCATTAATAGGCTACTGGCCACATATGATCAGTTATGAAGCAGCCAAACAATTAAGAAAAAATAGCCCACAGGAATATATTGAGCTGGCTTACCAAAGCATGTACAGGCATGTGGAACTAATGCTGGCATTGCAGCAAAAAGGCGCAGTGACCTTTGATTATGGCAATAACATAAGGGCGAGAGCCAAAGAAAAAGGCCTGGAAAATGCCTTTGATTTTCCAGGTTTTGTGCCTGCCTATATAAGACCTCTTTTCTGTGAAGGGAAAGGGCCCTTCAGATGGGCGGCTCTTAGCGGCGATCCAGCTGATATTGCGGTAACAGACGAATTGATTGCCGGCATGTTCCCTGCGAATACATCTTTACAGCGCTGGTTGAAACTGGCTAAAGAGTGGATAGCCTTCCAGGGCTTACCGGCACGTATTTGTTGGTTGGGACAGGGAGAAAGGGAACAGGCAGGTCTTGCATTCAATGAATTGGTAAAGCAGGGAAAGGTTAAAGCGCCAATTGTTATCGGGAGAGACCACCTTGATACTGGTTCTGTAGCATCGCCCAACAGGGAAACTGAAGCCATGATGGATGGCAGTGATGCTATTGCTGACTGGCCTATTTTAAATGCGCTAATGAATACTGCGGGAGGGGCGAGTTGGGTAAGCCTTCACCACGGCGGGGGAGTAGGCATGGGCTACAGCATTCATGCAGGTATGGTCATCGTGGCAGATGGATCTGAAGATGCAGCACGAAGGTTAAGCAGGGTATTGCGGAACGATCCCGGGCTGGGAGTAATCCGTCATGCAGACGCTGGCTATGAACTTGCAAAGGAAACCGCGGCAAAAAATGGGCTTAATTTAGAATCCCGAATTGGATATTAGAAAATTATCGACATGGATAGTTTTTAATTTGAATGGAACAGGTATTATTACCAGGTAAAAAAACAGGTAAGGAGCAGGCAAAACTACCTATGTATTTATATGCCGGGGGTTAATTTTGGTTCAGGAAATAAAATGATATCCTACTTTAAACTTTATTGACCACAGTTGGTCTATCTGTGATCATTAAACGAAAAACTAAAACAAGCCTTATGCGCATGAACCTCCGCCTGATGTCAGTACTGGCACTGACCTTATTCACCACTTTTATTGCCTGTAAGAAAGATTCCAGCACGCCCCAGCAGGACCCAGGTCCTGAACTGACTGTTCATTCTGAAGACCAGGCTCGCATTTCCGGCGAGATGGATGCGGTTGATTATGATTTGAATGTAGCGCTGGAAAATAACCCAGCCTTCAGTGGTAGGCTATATAGTATTAACAGTCTTTGCTGGGCAGACGTAATACCAGATACACTAAGCAATCCACGCAAGATCACCATTAGCTATCATGGAGAAGATTGTGAAGGCCTGCGTTCACGTTCAGGTAGTATCGTTATTTCCATGCCGGCAGGCGTTCGTTGGAAAGATGCAGGTGCTGAGGTTACAGTTACCTATCAAAACTTTAAAGTAACACGGGTAAGTGACAAAAAAAGCATTACAATTAACGGAAGCCATCTTCTTACCAATGTAAGTGGTGGATTACTTTACCAGCTTCCAACCCGCCAAACGATCACCCATACTATTGGAAGCAGCAATCTTTCCATCACCTTTGATGATGGCACTAAAAGGGACTGGAGTGTAGCACGTAAAAGAGTTTATAGCTATAACAACGGCGCACCATTGATCACCATTACCGGTACGCATACCGAAGGGGCACAAACAGGCATTGCTGATTGGGGTACTGACAGGTTCGGACGCGCATTCAGCACGGCCATTACTCAACCTCTCGTAATCAGGTCAGATTGCGATTTTAGATTGACAAGCGGTGAAGTAATACATACACGCAATGGTGCTTCAGCAGTGGTTACTTTTGGACTGGATAAAAATGGTAACGCTACCTCTTGTCCTGCCACTGGTAGCTATTATTTCAAACTGGTTTGGACAGGTGCCGGCGGTAATTCCCAAACTTTTATTGCACCATATTAAACATATACAAAGCAGAACTGGAACCGTGGGCAATGGCTCACGGTTTTTTTTATTCCAGGCAATCAGCTCATCAGTTCCATGGTCTAATTTTTGGACATCATATAGGGCAATAGACTGGATTCATGAGCAGATTAATTATTATTTCTAACCGACTTCCTTTTTCTATAGATCAGAACAATGGTCATACCATCATCCGGCAAAGTTCAGGAGGGCTTGTATCTGCCATTAAAAGCTATTTTGAAAGGCAGCAAGGGCATTCACTAGGTTATACGCAAAAGATATGGGTAGGAAGTATGGATGCCAGCCCTGAGGATTGGGAGGAAGTGAAAGGGCAGGAAAATATCAATGAAGATTTTACTATTGTGCCCTTATTTCCGCCTAAAGAGGCTTATGAAGATTTTTATAATGGCTTTTCAAATTCCACACTGTGGCCTCTTTTCCACTATTTCCCTTCACTAGTGGAAAATAAAAAAGAATATTTTGAAGCTTATAGAACTATCAACCAACTATTTGCCGATAAGATAATGGAGTTTGTAGAACAGGGAGATGTGATCTGGGTGCATGATTACCAGTTAATGCTGCTTCCGCAAATGCTTAGAGAAAAACTCCCACAGGCAGCGATTGGTTTTTTTCTTCATATTCCATTTCCATCCTACGAGATATTCAGGTTGATGCCTACCACCTGGAAAAAGCCAATACTGGAAGGCATTTTAGGTGCAGACCTGGTAGGGTTTCATACACATGAATATGTGCAGCATTTTATTCATTCGGCAAAGATGATCCTGAAAGTGGAAACGCAATTCAACAATATTCAATACAAAGAACGGCTTATCAAGACAGACCTGTTCCCAATAGGTATTGATTATGAAAAGTTCAGGGAAGCCTGCATTGATGAAGATATAGTGGAAATAGGTACCAGCCTTGAAGAAAGGTTCTATAACCAAAAGCTGATATTTTCGGTTGACCGGCTGGATTATACAAAAGGCCTGAATTACCGTCTTGATGGATTTGAATTATTCCTTAGTCAATATCCAAAGTGGAGAGAAAAGGTAGTCTTTATTTTAAATGTAATCCCTTCCAGGGATGCCATTCAAACATATAGTGAAAGGAAGAGAAGTATTGAAGAAAAGGTAAGTACTATCAATGGTAAGTTTTCCACCTTGCATTGGCAGCCATTGATTTACAGGTATAATCATCTGACTTTTGAAGAATTGTGTGCACTATACCAGGTTTCTGACGTGGCATTGATCACACCATTAAGAGATGGGATGAACCTGGTGGCAAAGGAATACGTGGCAAGTTGCATAGATAAAGGGGTACTTATATTAAGTGAGCTGACAGGTGCTGCCAACGAACTCAATGAAGCCTTACTGGTAAATCCAACCGATGTGGATGAAGTGGCTTCAGCCATTGATACAGCATTGAATATGCCGTTGGTAGAGCAACGTTCCAGGTTGTCCTATATGCAGCGGCGATTAAAGAACTACGATGTTTTTAAATGGATGGACGAATTTTTGGATAGCTTAATTGAAACTAAAAAAGAACAGGAGTCTGTAAAAGTGAATTTATTAAAAGAAAATACGATAGCCCAGATACTGGATGATTTCAACAATTCAGGAAAACGTTGTATCCTCCTTGACTACGACGGAACATTGGCACCTTACCAAAAAGTTCCTTCCCTGGCCTTGCCCAGTGATGACCTCTTGCAATTGTTAAAAGGCTTATCATCCAATCCAATCAATGACCTGATCATTATTAGCGGTCGGGATGCCCAGACGCTTGATAACTGGTTGGGGCACTTGCCATTGACGCTTGTGGCTGAACATGGAGCTTATGTTAAATACAAAAATGAAGAGTGGCGGGAATATATAACGGTACCCAATGAATGGAAGGACCAAATCAGGCCATTAATGCAGTTGTTTGTAGACAGGTGTGCAGGCTCATTTATCGAGGAAAAGAATAGCACATTGGCCTGGCATTACAGGAATACCCAACAGGAACTGGGATTCTTACGGTCTAGGGAGTTGCGTAACAGCCTGCTGCAACTTATAACCAATACTCCATTACAGGTGATAGATGGCAATAAAGTTCTGGAAGTAAGAATGATCGGAGTAGATAAAGGTGCTACGGCTATGAACCTCATCAATTATTTAAACCCGGACTTTATACTATGTATTGGTGATGATACTACAGATGAAGATATGTTCCGCTCCTTACGAGAAAGAGGTTACACTATTAAAATAGGCCGCGGAAATACAGCGGCGCAATACACCATTTTGTCCCAAAGGGAGGTGTATCCGTTCTTAAGCAGGTTCCTGGAAACTGTATCCAAACAGGAAAAAATCTATTCATAGCAAGGGTATTTTATAAATGTTTGCCAAACTGGTCAACAGTGCTATTTTAGCTATTGCATGACCACATTGATATATAATATTGGCATCCTGGCCAATGTGCGGGAATCACACAATCTTTTATTTGGTAAGGACCTGGCTTTGTTGCCCACTATCCGAAATGCATACTTGTTGGTGGAAGATGGAAGGATAGCGGATTATGGAAGCATGGATGATATCCCTTTTTCCATAACCGATTTTACACTACGGTATAGTGCTGAGGGCAGGTGCGTTCTTCCTTCTTACTGTGACAGCCATACCCACCTGGTTTTTGCAGGCAGCAGGGAGGATGAATTTGTGGATAAAATAAAAGGATTAAGCTACAGTGAAATAGCTGCACGAGGTGGTGGCATTTTAAATTCTGCCAGGAAATTGCGTGAAACTTCAGAAGAAGCATTGTTTCTGCAATCCTTCAAAAGATTGGAAGAGGTGATACGCTTAGGCACAGGGGCTATTGAAATAAAAAGTGGTTATGGTCTGACGGTGGAAGATGAGCTGAAAATGCTAAGAGTTATTCGCAGATTAAAAGAAAAATTACCAATCCCAGTCCGGTCCACCTTCCTTGGTGCCCATGCTTTTCCTGAAGAATTCAAAGACAACCGCGAGGGGTATATCAAATTGATCATTGAAGAAATGCTTCCTGCAATTCAAAGGGAAGGGTTGGCTGATTATATTGATGTATTTTGTGAAAAAGGCTTTTATACTCCGGATGAGACCAGGCAAATTGGCCAGGCTGGTAAGGCAATTGGCTTAAAGCCAAAGATCCACGCTAATCAATTGAACGCATCGGGTGGGGTGCAGGTGGGAGTAGCATTACAGGCTGTATCTGTAGATCACCTTGAATCTATGGATGAAGAAGCCATTAACAGCCTGGCTAATAGTCAAACCATTGGTACCTTGTTACCCACAGCAGCCTTCTTCTTAAGGATGCCCTACCAGCCAGCCAGGAAATTGATAGATAGCCAATGTGCCATTGCCCTGGCATCTGATTATAATCCCGGATCCTCACCATCTGGCAATATGAACTTTGTGGTGTCTATCAGCTGTATTCAAATGCGCATGCTTCCGGAAGAAGCAATCAATGCAGCCACTTTGAACGGTGCTTACGCTATGGAGTTGGAAAAAGAAGTAGGGAGCATTACCAAAGGGAAAAGAGCCAACCTGATCATGACACACCCGGTGCCTTCCCTGCAGTATATTCCATATTCCTTTGGTAAAAACCTGGTTGATAAAGTTATGGTTGATGGTGTATTTATCTAAGATGCTAATTAAGAAAGGTCTTTCTTTTATTTCCCTGTATCGATACTATTTCATTTCAGGCAACTGTAAATTATATTTATTATTGATGTCAATAGCAATTAATAGGAAAAATGATGAAATTGTGGAAGTTGAATTCTAAGATCCAAAAGAAATAAATATGAATCTTACACATTTTAAGTCTTATACCAAACAGGACGTGCTTTCGCTTGTTAAGATCCGGCGCTTTGAAACCAAACTGGGAGAAAGGATACAGGTGCTTAACGATACATCATCTATTGTTGATTCCATTAAAAATCTAACAGCCCGATATGTAATTATTGGAATTCCTGAAGATATAGGGGTACAGGCCAATTATGGAACCGGCGGGTCCAGCACTGCCTGGCTTTCATTTCTCCAGGCATTTCTAAATATACAAAGCAATGATTTCCTTGAAGGAAGCGAAGTGGCCCTGATAGGCCATTTTGATTTTGGCGACATACAATTTGTTATCGATAAAAATGCGCATACAGAGGAAGAAAAAATTGAGGCCTACCGGCATGCAGTAAACACCATTGATGAAGAGGTGGAAGGGCTGGTGAAACAGATCACCGCCCATGGTAAAGTGCCAATCATAATAGGAGGAGGTCATAATAATGCTTATCCAATTATTAAAGGCAGTGCCAAAGGATTGTTACAGTCTCAAAAAATAAATCTTGCGCAAATTAACTGTGTGAACCTGGATGCTCATACCGATTACAGGCCCTTAGAAGGAAGGCATAGTGGCAATGCATTCAGATACGCAGAGGAGGATAATTTTTTACAGAAATATTGTGTGGTGGGTATCCATGAGAATTACCTGCCTCAAAATGTATGGGTAGATATCGTAAATAACCCTTTCATTGATTGTATTACTTACGAAGACATCTTTATTCACGAAAAGCGAAATTTCCGGCAGGCTGTATCACATGCCATTGAATTTACGGAGGATAATTATGCAGGTGTAGAGCTGGATTTGGACAGCATACAAAACGTTTTAAGCAGTGCCTGTTCACCTTCCGGCATTAGTGTGTTACATGCCAGGCAATATGTGAACTTATGTGCTGCGCACGTTAAAACGGCCTACCTGCACATTTGTGAAGGAGCTACAAGGCTGAATAACGGAAATACCAATGATTCAACCGGGAAGTTATTGAGCTACCTGGTTAGTGATTTTATTAAGATGCACGATGCCTAGGACAATTGCTCTTCGAGTGTCATGATCTTATCAAACACTTTTTCATAGTCAGCATTTGCCATGGAAAGTTTATTCTGAATTTCACGGTAGGCATTTTCAGTTTTTCTGAATGCCTCGGGATCTGCATAAGTGGATGGGTCAGCCAGCCGGCCTTCAAGTGTAACCTTTTCTTTATTCAGTTCTGCCAATTGCTTTTCCAGTTGCTGAAATAACTTTTGCTGTTTTTGCAATTCTTTCTGTGCTTCTTTATTGATTGGCGCATTACCACTGCCATTTACATTTGCTACCTGGGCCTGGGATTGGGGCTTTGCTTCTGCCTTTTTTTCTTCCTTTACCTGCCCGGCAGGAGTCGGCAATTCCTGGTTCCTTGACGCAGCTCTTTCTTTCCACTCCACCCATTCTTCATAGGTACCTTTAAACACCCTGATCTTTTTATCAACAATTTCCCAGATCTTATTGGCTGTTTTGGAAATAAAATACCTGTCGTGGCTTACCAGTATCAGGCTTCCCTGGTACCTGTTCAGGGCATCAATCAGCAGTTCATTAGAATGAATATCCAGGTGGTTGGTAGGTTCATCCAATAGCAGGAAATTAGCTTTGCTGATCATGGTTTTGGCCAAAGCCACCCTGGCTTTTTCACCCCCGCTTAATACCTTGATCTTTTTATCTGCATCGTCGCCGCTAAACAGGAAACATCCTAATAAAGTTCTTAATTCAAGCTCTGTTTTTTTAGACCCTGCCTCTTTCATCTCATCCAGGATCGTATTGTTGATATTCAAAGCTTCTAATTGGTGCTGGGCATAAAAAGCATCATCAACATTATGTCCCCATTTACGTTCTCCTTCAAATGGCTCTGCACCGGCCAGTATGCGTAAGAGAGTGGATTTCCCTTTTCCGTTAGCTCCGATCAAGGCTATCTTATCACCCCTGTCAATTTCGGCCGAGGCATCTTCCAGGATATCAATATTTTTAAAATGCTTAGAGACATGTTTTAACTCCACTAATACACGCCCGGGTGTTTTGTCAACATTGAAATTGATCTTGATATTGGGACGCTCAATAGTTACATCTTCTATTCTATCCAGCTTATCAAGTCTTTTTTGAATACTTTGTGCCTGGGCGGCTTTGCTGGCCTTAGCTTTAAAACGTTCTACAAAGCGTTCCTGCTGGCGAATATAATCCTGCTGATTCTCAAATGCTCTTTGCTGCAATTCTATCCTTTGCTGCTTTTCAACCTCATAAAATTCATAGTTACCATTATAAATATGCAATTCTCGCTGGTACAATTCCACGATCTTCTTGACCATCCGGTTCAGGAAATACTTATCGTGGCTTACAATGATCACAGCTCCTTTATAATGCTGCAGGTATTTTTCCAACCACTCAATCGAAGGAAGGTCAAGGTGGTTGGTAGGCTCATCGAGCAATAACAGGTCGGGTTGCTGCAAGATCATTTTAGCCAGAAGCACACGCATGCGCCAACCTCCACTAAACTCGCGGTAAGGCCTTTTCAGATCACTGTTGGAAAATCCTAAACCCTGTAAAACTTCTTCTGTTCTGTGCTCAATAGTATATCCACCCGCTTCCTCATACTCATGCAATTTTTCACTATAGGCATGTAATAACTCATCTGTAGTATGCTCTTCAAGCTTTTTAGTGATCTCCTCTAATTCCTTTTCAATTTTTTTCGCTTTATCGAATGCATGCAAAGCAACTTCCAGGATAGATTCACTGGTATCAAAACTCAATAAGTCCTGGTGCAGGTAACCTATGGATGTAGATCTGCTTCTTTCCACGGTGCCTGCCGAAGGAGCATATTCGCCTGCAAAGAGTTTCAGGAGTGTGGATTTACCTGTGCCATTATAACCAATTAGTCCAATGCGATCATTTGGATGAATATGCCAGGTTGCATCCTTAACAATTGTTCGGGCACCAAATTCGAAAGTTACATTTTGTAGACCTGCTAACATATGCGTAATAAAAGTTGCAAAGATAATTGGAACCTGACAGGTATGAAATCTTACCAGGTGAAGAGTGGCACCAGATAGAAACTATTTAAGAAGAATTAACAGGAATAATATGAATATGGGGTTACGAACTGTTAAAAGGATTGCCTTAGGGATTTACTTTTGTCCCAAAAACAGCCATGTTGCGAGAATTATTATTAAGTTTTCTGATACTTGTAGCTATTTCCTGTCAAAACAATAACCCCCAGGCTGAAAAGGAAGTGCCTGTACCTAGCCGGCACAGTGAGATATTTAATACTTCCGTAAACTCTTTATTGGATAGCTATTACCAGCTTACAGAAGCTTTTGTGAATTGGGATTCTACCAGGGCTGCATCATTGGCCAAAGAAGTAAAAGCTAAACTGGATAGTCTTCCCTTGGAAGAACTCAAGAAAGATAGTTCTGCTGAAGCCTCAGTAACCATAATGGATGGTGCCAGGAATGATCTTAATGCGATAATGACTGTTCAGGACATCACTTCCAAAAGACATGCTTTGAACGCTTTAAGCGATAAATTGTTTCTCTTGTTGAATACTGTAAGGTATGACCGTAAAAAGCTGTACCTACATGAATGCCCTATGGCCTTTAACGATGAAGATCCAGGCCATTGGTTGAGTAATGTCGATTCCATTCGTAATCCTTACCTGGGCCTTCATCATCCGCGGTATAAAAGTGGAATGATTGAATGCGGTGAAACCAAGGAAGTTATCAATTTCACAGGAACAAAATGACCTGGAAGAAAATCACAATTTCAGTTTGGATCCTGATCCTGGGCATGTGTTCTTTTGCCCAAAATAAGTATACACTTAACGGTTATATCCGGGATAGTCTTAGCGGTGAGTCCATTCTTTCTGCAAGTATAAGTATTAACGGAAAGGTAATTACCAGTAATGCTTTTGGCTTTTATTCCATCACCCTTGACTCAGGGGCATATACAGCCATAATATCTCATGCTTCTTTTGTAACCCGGTCAATAGAAGTAGTACTTAACAAGGATATTCAACAAAACATCATGCTTATTCCTAAAACAGGCGACCTTAATGAGGTAGTTGTTTATAGCAGGAAGCGCGATGCGAATGTCCGGAATGCTCAAATGGGAAAAGTTGATCTCTCTATCGGGCAGATAAAAACCATCCCTGCCTTCCTGGGCGAGGTGGATATACTTAAAGCCATCCAATTATTACCCGGCATTCAATCAGCAGGAGAAGGAAATTCAGCTTTTTATGTGCGCGGGGGCGGACCAGATCAAAACCTGATCATACTCGATGATGCGGTAGTTTATAATACAGGACATTTATTTGGCTTCTTTTCGATATTTAATTCTGATGCCATAAAAAATACATCGATCATCAAAGGAGGCATGCCTGCCCAATATGGCGGCAGGTTATCTTCAGTGCTGGATGTAACCATGAAGGATGGAAATAGCAATAACTTCCAGGCTGAGGGAGGCATAGGGCTCATTGCCTCACGACTTTCCATTCAAGGCCCAATAAAAAAGGATAAGGCTTCGTTTATTCTTTCTGGCCGGAGAACATATATTGATGCATTGGCCAAGCCTTTTATATCAAAGGAGAGTAATGCTTATGGCTCTGGCTATTATTTTTATGATCTGAATGCAAAAATCAATTTTAAGCTTTCAGATAAAGACAAGCTTTTCCTCAGTGGTTATTTTGGACGTGATGTATTTTCATTTCGTGATAAAAAGTTGTCCTTCAGAGCAGATATTCCCTGGGGAAATTCTACAGGTACATTAAGATGGAACCATATTTTCAATCCCCGGTTATTTGCCAACACCACCCTGGTGTATAATGATTACAATTTTAACTTCGGAGCCGCCCAGAACAATTTTGAGATCAACCTGTCCTCAGGTATTAAGGATGGTACACTTAAGGCAGATTTTGATTTTTATCCTTCCGGCAGCCACAAGATGAAATTTGGCGGTCTTTCCACGTATCACAAATTTATCCCGAATATCACCTCAGGACACCAGGATTCCGTTGTATTTCAACCTAGCAATGATGGTGAAAAGTATGCTTTGGAAAATGCCTTATATATACAGGACGACTGGGATCTTTCCGATAAGATCAAACTTAATTATGGACTCCGCTGGAGCAACTTTACTCAATTGGGACCATTTACAAAGTTTACAAAGGATGCCAATCAGAATAAACTGGACAGCACTGAGTATAAGAACTTTCAGAAAGTTATTTCCTATTCAGGTTTTGAACCGAGGGCAACTATCCGGTATTCATTAAATAACAGTACCTCTATTAAAGCCTCCATTACCCGTAACCTGCAATTCATTCACCTTGTTAGCAATGCGGGAACCACTTTACCCACAGACCTTTGGGTACCAAGCACCTTCCTGGTGAAGCCCCAGATCAGCATGCAATATGCAGCAGGATTGTTCAAAAACTTTCAGAACAATGAATATGAAACTTCTGTTGAAGTGTATTATAAGCGTATGCAAAACCAGATTGAATACAAGGAAGGTTATTCGCCATCATTAAGAGATCCTGAAGAGGAATTTGTATTTGGGAAAGGCTGGAGCTACGGATCGGAATGGTTTATAAATAAAACGAGAGGTAGACTAACTGGATGGATAGGGTATACACTTTCCTGGACCTGGAGGAAGTTTCCACAATTAAATGGAGGAAATACTTATCCGGCTAAATACGACCGGCGTAATGATCTTTCAATTGTAGGCATGTTTGAGCTGAATAAAAAATGGAAATTGGGAAGTGTTTTTATTTATGCCACTGGCAACGCCACTTCTTTACCGGAACGATTTTATGTATTAAATGGCGTATTGACACAAGAATACAGTACTATCAATAAATATCGCTTGCCATCCTATCACCGTCTTGATCTATCAGCCACCTACACACCTGACAGAAAAAAGAAGAAGAGTTGGGAAAGCTATTGGGTGTTCAGCATATATAATGTATACAACAGGAAGAATCCCTACTTTATCTACTTTGATCAAACAGGCAACCCTTACAATGGCTCGGTTAAGATACAGGCCAAACAGGTTTCTTTATTTCCATTCCTTCCTTCTGCCACCTGGAATTTCAGGTTTTGACTGGTTCAGCACAAATTATACAAGTTGACATAAAAGAACCCGCGGATTTGAAATAATTACTACCTTCTGGGTTCAAACCACATGCACATGAGAAAAATCGTTCTTTTTGGACTTATTCAGTCCACTTTCCTGGTAACATTTGGTCAAACACTTCCTGGCACTGACATGATAAGCAAGCTGAAACAGGAAGAAGCACAAAACTCGAAAGTGATGGATATAGCATTCCATCTTACCGACGTGAGTGGCCCAAGGTTGACAGCATCTCCCAACTTTATGAATGCCGCTAATTGGGCTAAAAATACTTTAAGCAGTTGGGGGCTTTCAAATGCAAGGCTGGAACCATGGGGGGATTTTGGAAAGGGTTGGCAGCAGGAGCGTTGTTATATAGCCATGACCAAGCCCTATTATGCACCCATACTTGCTATTCCAAGAGCATGGACCGGCAGTACACCTGATAAGAAAATGATCAATGGGGGAATTGTACTATTGAAAGCGAAAGATTCAGCTGCCTTAACTCAATTTGCAGGCACCTTGAAAAATAAGATAGTGATGGTCTATATGGACGATGCTTTAAAACCCTCTTTCGAACCGGATGGGACCAGGTTTGCGGACAGCAATCTTACCCGGATGGAAAAAGCGGAGTTAAGTCCATCAACTAACCAAAGATCGCTCAATGCGCAGGCGCGACAACAATTTATGGCACGGCAATCCTTCCAACGCAACCTTACTAAATTATTTAATGACGAGAAACCAGCCCTGATACTAAGCATGAATCCCAGGGGCAATGATGGAACAGTCTTTGTCCAGGGCGGTGGAGAATACACTAAAGATGCACCAGAAGGCCCCGCCAATATTATGCTTTCCAGTGATGATTATTTAAGATTGCAAAGGCTGGTGGATGCCGGAGTTCCTGTGGAAGTGGAAGCGGATGTAAAGACCAGGTTCTTTGATAAAGATTTGAAAGGATATAATGTCTTAGCTGAGATACCAGGAACTGATCCAATGCTAAAAGATGAAGTGGTGATGCTGGGTGGTCACCTGGATTCCTGGCAGGGAGCTACCGGAGCCACCGACAATGCTGCCGGATGTTCTGTAATGATGGAAGCCATACGGTTATTAAAAACTATGGACTTTAAACCACGGCGCACTATTCGCATTGCACTATGGAGCGGTGAAGAGCAGGGACTTTTTGGTTCCCGTAATTACGTAAAGAATCATCTTGGAGATCCAGCCACCATGAAGTTAATGCCTGAACAAGAGAAGATTTCAGCGTATTATAATCTTGATAATGGCACAGGAAAGATTCGGGGAATATACCTGCAGGGCAATGAATCTGTCCGCTCATTATTTACCAATTGGCTGCAACCATTCCATGACGATGGTGCTTCAACAGTAACCATCAATAATACGGGTGGAACAGATCACCTTGCATTTGATGCAGTAGGGATTCCTGGATTCCAGTTCATTCAGGACCCAATTGAATATGATACAAGGACCCATCATACCAATATGGACACTTATGACCACCTGGTACCAGAGGATCTAAAGCAAGCCTCCGTAATCGTAGCTTCCTTTGTTTACAATACGGCCATGAGGGATGAAAAAATTCCACGCAAGGAATTACCTAAACCAAGAGAAGGCCAACGATCTATTTTACCATGATAATTAAAGTAATACAGACCGGGAAATATCCCGGTCTTTTATTTAGACCCCGGTTCTTTGGGATCCTCGTAGATCACGCGCACCTGTGCGCTTCTTTGTTTATCAGATTTTAAAAAAAGCCTGTACTTTCTGTCAGCAGCAGTAATGATAACCATTGCGGTATTGGGCGGAATGGTTCCCAAATTATCAGCTATCATAGTAATTTCCTGCTCTCTGTGATCCAGGTCGACCTTTATTTCCAGTGTAATGGGTTTTAAACCAAGTTTCTGATGACTAATCAATGGACGGTTGTCTAAGTTCACGCTAATGGAATCTCCATCAATTTCAGCGTTATCATAAAAGTCTAGCCTGATCATGCCAGTATCTACCTTGATCTCCTGGATATGATTAAACTCTGATTGCAATACCCGGTGCAAGACAATTTTTCCCGGGGTACAGGGGGCCGTTCCATTCATGACTACACCGCCCCAGTCGCCACTTAATATTTCTTTGTTTCCGGTATTGCTGTAGGCTAAACTAAAATACCTGATACATGGTGTGCAGTCGGCAGGGATATGGAAGGTGGTCACCCTCTCTTCCTGGATGTCTATGGTCCTGGTGGCCGCATTATAATAACCGTTGTAGTTCTTTTTGACATAATTTAAAACATCGGAATAGTGGTAACAAAAACCAGCAACCTTGTTATTGATAATGTTTACCTGCAATTCTACATTGTAAACAGGAAAGCAACCACCGGCTTGTTGCGTTAAGGTACCTTTCCATACACCATTTAACTGTTGCGAAAAAGCAACTGCATGCAGAAGGATTAAAAAAGTAGTTAGTTGCCACTTCACAACGGGAAAATAATTGTTTTGGTTAATCCAGGTTAAAAAATTATATAAGTGGTCAATGCCCGGTTTTTTGATATTTAAACCGCACCATTGCATTTTTCTGTTCCGTGGAGGTGATACTTACCTGGTAACGTTTATCTCCATCCTGGACGATCATGAGCGAGGTATTGGGTGGAATGCGTCCCAGGTTCTCAGCAACCATAACCAATGTATGTTCAGGATTGTTTTCATCCATTTTAAGTGTATAGGTAATAGGAGTAGCTGATAATCTTTTATTCGCTATTATTAACTGGCCATCCAGGTACACGCTGATGGTATCATCATCGATCTCGCCATTATCATACAGCCTGATCTTAATTTCTTCACTTGTAACTGTTAGTGCACTCGCCAATTCATTCTTTCTTGACCTCGTTACCTGGGGAGCCTGGAAAGGCGGTAACTCAGGCTTTTTTTCCGTGATCACAGGAGTCACGATCCTGGGTTCTGGTGAATCCACTGTGGTGCGTTTAGTGATGACCGGGGGATTATTGGTGGATTTAGCAGGAGTCTTGGCTACAGGCTTTGCAGGCTCTTTCTTTTTGGTGATAACTGGATTTTTGGTACCAGGCTTACTTGGATTTTTGACTATGGGGGAATCTGATGTAGGAATGTTTTTGTTATTCCTTAAGAAAGGTTCTACATAAAAGT
>JAEZLJ010000148.1 GCA_023415275.1 Bacteroidota bacterium | reverse complement strand
CCCCTGGGCGACACACCTCCTTCCACACCCAAACAATGGTTAAATCCACTGTTCATGATCATTGGCCTGATGGTATTTGCCGGTGTGGCCATAGGCGTATTGTATGTGGATGCAAATGTTTTCAGTTTCCTTTCTTACCTGTTGCTAGGTGCCGTTCTTTTTATTGCCTTTGTACTTTTCTCTGACAAGTCATTAAATAAACAAGAAAAGCAGCGGATCGGTGTGATATTCATTGTAGCCTTCTTCGTGATCTTTTTCTGGTCGGCCTTTGAGCAGGCGGGAGCCTCTCTTACTTTCTTCGCCGACAGGCAAACACAAAGAGACCTGGGCTGGGCTGTTGTTCCTGCCAGTTTATTTCAATCACTCAATTCTATCTTCGTGATCATATTTGCACCGGTCTTTGCCTGGCTATGGTTGAAGATGGGCAAAAGAGAGCCTTCTGCTCCTACTAAAATGGCATTAGGACTCTTCCTGTTGGCTCTTGGATATCTCTGGATAGCTTTTGGTGTTAAAGATGTAGCTCCAGGTGTGAAGGTGAGCATGATCTGGCTCACGGGCATGTATGCCTTACATACATGGGGAGAATTGAGCTTGTCACCTATAGGTTTATCACTGGTGAACAAATTAGCTCCATTAAAATTTGCTTCCCTGTTGATGGCAGTTTGGTTCCTGGCCAATGCAGCGGCTAATAAGCTGGCAGGTGTGCTGAGTGCCTTGTATCCTTCCGAAGGAAAAACAACCTCGTTCCTGGGTTACCAGATGAATAATATGTATGATTTCTTTATGCTTTTCGTATTTATGGCAGGTATTGCTTCTATTATCCTGTTTATCATTTCAAAGCAATTGAAGAAAATGATGCATACTGAGATATAATGTTTAAAACTATTTGTGTAAAGGTGATACCAACAGGTATCACCTTTTTTATTTTATCCCTACATTTATCCATAAACCAAAACAAACGCTATGGCTGAAGCGCAAAAGAAATTCCGACCCTTTATTCCACCTGAGGCAAGGATAGCTGAATTTACCATCAAATCAATTTTGACAGGTGCTGCCTTTGGTATCATCTTCGGTGCCGCCACCGTTTACCTGGCCTTAAAGGCTGGTCTTACTGTTTCAGCCTCCATACCGATTGCCGTGATTGCAATCACGCTGGGGCGTAAATTCTTAAAGACCACCATACTTGAAAATAATATCATCCAGACCACCGGTTCTGCCGGTGAAAGTATTGCGGCGGGTGTGGTATTTACCCTTCCAGGGTTCCTGTTCCTCAGCGAATCGTCCAGCGCCGACTATTTTAATTATTTCACTATTCTAATCCTGGCCATATTTGGTGGCATGCTTGGTACGCTGATGATGATCCCTTTGAGAAAATCATTGATCGTGCAGGAGCATGGTGTGCTTCCATACCCCGAAGGAACTGCCTGCGCCTCTGTATTAAAAGCAGGTGAAAAGGGTGGAGACTTTGCTAAAACCGCTTTCATGGGGTTAGGGTTTGCGGCTGCCTATGCTGCCCTTCAGAAGATATTTCATGTCATTGCTGAAGTGCCCAGGTTTGCTACAACACAAGCCCAAAAGTTTTTTCCTTCTGCCAGGTTGAGCGGGGAAATAACGCCGGAGTACCTTGGGGTGGGTTATATTATAGGCCCGCGAATAGCCGGTGTGTTAGTAGCCGGTGGTGTATTGAGCTGGTTTGCCTTCATACCATTGTTATCCTCTTTGGTTCCTGCCGATATAGTGGCTGCACAATTACACAAGCTCGGTTACCTGGCAGATCTTTCCAAGCCGGGGGGTACTGGCGGTTGGGATCCTGTCACCCATAATTTCGCTGACTGGTCTGATGCGATTTACAGGGCTTATGTGCGCCAGATTGGTGCAGGTGCAGTAGCAGCAGGCGGTTTTATTACGCTTATTAAGACTATTCCAACCATCATTTCTTCCTTTAAAGGAAGTATTGGCTCTCTGAAGAAAACAGGCGTGGAGGGTACTGAAAAGCAGGATGTGCCGCGTACAGAAAGAGATCTTTCCATCAAAGTGGTAGGCATAGGCAGTATTATATTGATACTATGTGTGGCATTGATGCCATCTACTTTAATTCCCGGGCAAAACATTGGCAGCAAATTGTTATTGGGCATTTTGGTGATCATCTTTGGTGCCTTCTTCGTTACGGTATCATCCCGTATCGTCGGATTGATCGGTTCGTCCAATAACCCCATCTCGGGAATGACCATCGCCACCTTAATGGGTACCTGTCTCATTTTTATTGCTGTAAAATGGACTGGTTATTTTTATGAGCCAATGGCCCTGATAGTTGGAGGCATGATCTGTATAGCTGCTGCCAATGCAGGTGCTACTTCCCAGGATCTTAAAACAGGATATATAGTGGGAGCCACCCCACGTAATCAACAGATCGCTCTTTTTATTGGCGCTATTGTATCCTCTATTGCTATTGGAGCTACCGTGAAGATCCTTGATACGCCAACAGTAGAAATGGCTGCCCAGGGCATCAAGCATGCCATCGGCACTGACCGTTATCCTGCTCCTCAGGGTACTTTGATGGCTACGCTGATCAAGGGCATTCTCTCTTTTAACCTGGACTGGCAGTTTGTATTGGTAGGTGTATTCATCGCCATTACACTTGAGCTATGCGGCATCAAGTCACTATCTTTTGCAGTGGGTACCTACCTTCCTTTATCCACTACATTGCCCATATTCATTGGTGGCGCCATAAGGGGCATTGTTGAAATGAGAGAAAAGAGAAAAGGAATTGTAGTAGCACCTGAAGAAGAGGACCTGGGCAGGGGCAACCTGTTTGCCACCGGGTTAGTGGCAGGTGGTGCTTTGGCCGGTGTTATCGTGGCCTTTTTATCTGCTTTTGAAAGTTCTAATGCGGGTCTGCAAAAAGTAAATGCTGAACATGGATTGACATCCATGTTGGGTGAACAGGGCTATAAATGGCTAGGGGTGGCCTTCTTTGCATTCATGGCCTTTACATTATACAGGATCGCTATTGGTAAAAGAAAAGATACAGTATAGATTAACTCTTAAGTATATATTCATGAAAAAGGTCTCACCATGCAGTGAGACCTTTTTCATTTACACTTTAAATAAAGGAGAGGTGATCATATTTCCTTCCTAGGATTTTCTCGTCATCGGCGCCCAGCCATTTGTTCAAAACAGTAGCATATACATTCTTGAAATCTACCTGGTATTTCAGGTCGCCATCGTCAAGGTCAGCCAGGTCGGGCAGTGCATTCAACAGGCCCGCCTGTTTCAATCCACCGCTTAACAAAAACATATTATTAGCTGTACCGTGGTCGGTGCCTCCACTTGCGTTTTGCGAAACCCTCCTGCCAAACTCTGAAAAAGTGAAAAACAATACATCATCAAACCGGTGGGCCGCTTTCAGGTCATTGATAAAGGCGCCTACGGCATCATTCATTTCTTTGAACAGTCTTTGTTGCTGCGCTTGTTGAAGAACATGTGTGTCAAAGCTTCCCAGTGAAACATAGTAGATCCTGGTATTGATATCAGAAAAAATGAGGGAAGCAATGGTCTTGAGATTCTTGCCTAATTCTGTATTGGGATAGCTGGCAGCAGAGGGGTGCAACCTGGACTGCTTGAAAAGGTAGTCTGCAGAAGAAACCGTTTCAGCCATGGTCTTGTATAAATAATCTACTGGCTTTTCATCATGATGGTCAGCATGAGATTTAGAAACTTCTTTAAAGAACCTTTCATTGGCTGTTCCAAATAACCTTTTAGGATCTTTAAAGGCCAGGCCATTCATGGAGTTGCCTTTTAGTGCCAGGCTCAGAACGTCATCTACTTCAAGTGCCTGCGTGGGTTTGTCGCAGCCAGAGCATTGTGCATCAAGGTATCTTCCAATCCAGCCAGAGGCAAGGTATTCATTGCTTTGACTTCCCGTTTGCCAGATATCCATGCTCCTGAAATGAGAACGGTCAGGATTGGGATATCCTACGCTGTTCAATATCCCTAATGAACCATCATGATAAGCATCTGCAAAACAGGTTAAAGCAGGGTGAAGCCCCATTTCACTTGTTACGGAAAGAGCACTGTTTTTTTCAATGCCTAATTTCGGACGGTTCTTATAATAGATGTCGTTCCTGATGGGTATTACCGTGTTCAGTCCATCGTTGCCACCACTTAGCTGTAGCACCACCACCACTTTGTTGCCAGGAGGCACATAGCCAGGCGACTCAAAAGCCTTTAGAAATTTAGGCAGGAAAAAGGAAGCTGTCGCCAATGAACTTGTTTGCAGGAAGGCTCTTCGTTTAATAATCATGTTGTTGATCTTTTAAATCAATGGATACGTTGCTATTTACAGTTTAACACATCTGGTATTCAGGGATGCTCATCATCTGCAGTGTGGCAGATTTGATGTAGCTCTCCCTGCTGGCTGAATCAATATAATTCCTCACCAGGTCCACCGGCACCTGTATCCCCGGTTGTAGTAGTACCCCTGCTATATGAATCATTAAGTTTTCGCGGGGTACAGCTTCGAAATTTTTAAGATAAGCTTCCCAATCAATATTGGCATAAATAGGCTTATTCCCTTTGCCAGGTTTCATTTGGCTATTCATTTTGCCCTGGGCATCCCCGTTACCCATCATAATATCATCATCCGCTTTAGGACTCACATTCAGATCATCCCTGTCGTTGATCATTTGCGGAATGCGTAGCCTGAGCATGAGAGTAGAACTGTCTATCCAGGTTTTGCCACCAGGCCAGCCCGCTACATTAGGCGGATAAAAAAGCAATTGACCTAACAACCTTTGCAGCACCAGCAGTGAATCTTCATTTTCCAGTTGCATGGGTACCATGCGTTGAATACCTGCCAGCAGTTCAATGGGCGACTTAATTTTGACCCCTATATTTTTATCTTCATAGAACCATGTACTGGTAAATATATCTTCCATCAACTTGCCTATGTCATAATCATTTTGATAGAACCTGCCGGCCAGCCATTCTGCTTTTTCATTATCAACAATATCGTTCACAAAGAACCGGTAGACCTTTTGAGTGATGAACCTGGCAGTTTGTTTCTGATCCAGCAAAAGATTCAGAATGTCTTCTCCTTCAAAATTGGCTGACTTGCCAAACAAGGTCTTGGTTCCATGATCATGTTGAAACTTCCTGAATACAAATTCGCCTTTAGCAGTGGCAGTCCAGCCTGTAAAGGCACGTGCCGCCTCTTTTACATCCTGCTCTGAATAATGGCCCCGGCCCATGGTAAAAAGTTCCATTACCTCCCTGGCAAAATTTTCATTAGGATGGTCCTTTTTATTTTGCTGGGCATTGAGAAAGTTAAGAATGGCCGCAGACTTAGACACTTCCAACAACAGGGTGCGAAAGCTGCCTAAAGCATTTTGCCTGATAATATCCAGCAGCTGCTGCTGAAAAAAGATATTGATGTTTCGTGAGGCAAAATGGCCATGCCAGAAGAATGACATCTTTTCTCTTAACTGGGCATCAGATTGTACCATTTCGTTCAGCCAGAACAAATTAAGGCTCTTGATATCATCGCGGTTCTGTTGCCTGATCTTTTTCCGGTCTACGGCTTCCAGTTCTTTTTTCCTTTGCTGCCGGCCTATCTCACCTGCGCCCATAAACAATCCTTTGAGGTAATCATTAGCGACATCAATATATTCCGGCTTTTTGGATGATGAATGTTGCAAGGCCTTGAAGAGCTGAGTAGGAGTAATTGATTTCAATTGATCTACCTGGCTGGCTGCGGGTCCGAAACCTGCACGCCACATCAGGTGTTGATTCTTAAGCTGGGTGGAAGCCATAATCTGGTTTGAAATGAGACTGTTAATTTACAGGTAAGTTTAATAAATGAAAGTATAATACTAAACCATGCATATTATTTAAATTTGGTTACCATGGGTATCAGAAGTTATAAGTATGCTTCTCCACTTCTTATCTATGCAGGTGCACTGTTTGCTTTCTTTTCAACGGGATGGGTTATCTGGCTTCCACTGTTATATACCTGGGTGTTCATTCCTTTACTAGAGTTATTCCTAAAGCCTGACCAATCAAACCTTTCTCAGGCAGAGGAAGAACTGGCAAAAAAAAGCAAGGTCTATGATATCCTGTTGTATGCTATAGTGCCCTTGCAATACATTGCATTAACCTGTTTTCTGCTTTCAGTGCAAAATATGCAGCAGCCTTTAGTCGATCTAACAGGAAAGGTGCTGGTAATGGGGCTTCTATGCGGAACTTTTGGCATTAATGTAGGACATGAATTGGGCCACCGTGTAAAACCTTTTGAACAACGGCTGGCGCGTATGCTATTATTGTCCTCTCTTTACATGCATTTCTTTATAGAGCACAATAAAGGGCATCATAAAAGAGTGGCCACACCCGAAGATCCCAGTTCAGCAAGGATGGGGGAGATGGTGTATGCTTTCTTTTTCAGGACCATTATTTACGGTTATGCCAGTGCCTGGCACATATCCAACAGGGATACAAAGAAGAAAGGATATCCCAAATTCTCTTTGCACAATGAAATGCTGTTATTCCACTTGATTCAGATTGGATTTATAATATTGATCATTGCTTTCTTTGGTTGGTTTGCTGCTGCATTGTTCATAGCTGCGGCTTTCAATGGAATCTTATTGCTGGAAACCGTAAATTATATAGAGCATTATGGCCTGGTAAGGCGATCTATAGGAAAGGGTAAGTATGAAAGAGCCATGCCTGCACATAGTTGGAACAGTAATCATGTAATTGGGCGTGTTATGTTGTTTGAATTAAGCCGCCATAGCGATCATCACTACCTGGCCTCGCGCAAGTACCAGGTATTGCGTCATCATGAAGGTTCTCCACAAATGCCCACCGGTTACCCGGGAATGATGATACTTGCCCTTTGCCCCCCGGCATGGTTCTATGTAATGAACAAACGAATAGCAGCACTGCAGCATCAAACACCAACCGGTACTATCTCTGAAGCAATCATAGCATAGAATTCTCGTAAAAAGTAACCAATTATAGCTTCTATTAATTTGCTTATAGACTACTCGCTATCTATAGTAATGTAAAATCATTCTTTCTCCATACATTCTCCGTACTAAACCCGTATTATACCCGTATGCAATCGGGGATAATACGGGGAAACAGCGCAGTAACTACAAGGATATTCGGGATATACAATACCGAAGATTGGGAGGAAGTTGGCAGCTATTTTAGTTCAGATCACCTGTAGGTAAGTAATCTTTTAATTAATAAAAAGCCCTTTCTGTTTGATTTCAGAAAGGGCTTTTCAATGTATTAATTTTATAAGTGTTACTTAGCCGCGTATTCCATCACGTAGGCAGTTACCTGTTGTGATTCTGTTTCATTCAGTTTTGCCTTAGGGATCATCTTTTGCAAAATACTATTCCATCTGGTTGTTGTATAGGCAGTCACATCTTTAGTAGCATGACATTTGGAACATTTGGTAATATAAATGCCTTTACCCTGTTCTACCAATAAGGCATGCGCATTAAGCCCGGCGGATTCAGGGGAAACCTGGGCAGTTGTAGTACTGGTTGTTGTTGCAGGTACTGTACTTGAAGTTGACACCGTCTTCCTGCTGCAGGCAAAGACCAGTAAGGAAAAGGTGATAATGGTAATGGCTTTCTTCATGATTTTCGTTTATTGCTTAAAACTAAGTGGTGAAAATGAAAAAACAAAAACGTATTCGTTAACCAACGTTAAATCATTTCACTTCCAAAATAACCCTGGAGCGCCACAGGTAGTTTGATACCATTCTCGTCCTGGTTATTTTCCAGCAGGGCTGCCAGTATTCTTGGCAAGGCCAGTGAACTTCCATTAAGAGAATGAACCAATTGGCTTTTGCCATTAGCATCCTTATACCTGATCTTCATCCTGTTGGTCTGGTAGCTCTCGAAATTGGATACTGAGCTTACTTCGAGCCATTTTTCCTGGGCTGCACTGTACACTTCAAAATCGTAAGTGAGTGCAGAGGTAAAACTCATATCGCCACCGCATAAACGTAAAATGCGGTAATGCAGTCCTAAAGTTTGAATGAGCTTTTCTACATGTGCCACCATTTCTTCCAATGCTTCATAACTTTTATCAGGATGCACCAGTTGCACCAGCTCCACCTTGTCAAACTGGTGCAGGCGGTTCAGCCCACGAACGTCCTTGCCATAGCTGCCCGCCTCTCTTCTGAAACAAGGGGTGTAGGCTGTCAGTTTTACTGGCAGTTCTGCTTCTTTCAATATCTCATCCCGGTAGATATTTGTTACCGGTACTTCCGCAGTGGGTATCAGGTAAAGGTTATCTACCGTAACATGATACATCTGTCCTTCCTTATCC
>JAEZLJ010000135.1 GCA_023415275.1 Bacteroidota bacterium | reverse complement strand
GAAAAAGAAGAGCACCTTTCCTCTCTGCCTGGCGAATTAAACAAATATGCTTCCATTGGCATCGGTCCGAGCATTGGCACTGAAGAAGCTACTCAAAAGATCGTATCCTTCATCACCAGGCGATATGCCAGGCCATTGGTCATTGACGCTGACGCCATAAATATCCTGGCTGCACACCAAGACCTATTAGCTCAAATTCCGTCAGATAGTATTCTAACTCCCCACCCTAAGGAATTTGACAGGTTGTTTGGCTCGCATGCTAATGATTTTGACAGGATCAGTACTGCCTTAAATAAAGCCAAAGAACTCAAATGTATCATCGTTTTAAAAAGTCATCATACATTGATAGCCTCACCGGGTGGAGAATTATATTTTAATAATACGGGAAATGCTGGTATGGCCAAAGGTGGAAGTGGTGATGTATTGACGGGCATTCTTACTGCACTGAAAGCCCAGGGATATGAATCAGAGCAGGCAGCCATCCTGGGAGTGTATTTACATGGTTTGGCCGGCGACCTGGCGGCATCAAAACTTTCTATGGAAGCCATGTTGGCCACGGATATCATCAAATCTCTTTCCTTAGCTTTTCCACAAATGTATTAAGGGCATGTATGCTGGATATATTATTCCTATTTTTACCCCATGGCGCAGTATTCTATTGGCGAGGTGTTGAAGCAGTACCTGGCACAAAGCCGAATCAGGGGAGAAATTCAGGCTTTACAAATCGACCAGGTTTGGGAAAAGGTGATGGGAAAAACCATTGCCCGCTACACCGATAATTTAAAGGTGATCAATAAAACGCTTTTTATCACCACCAATGTAGCTCCGCTGAAGCAGGAACTTAATTTTCAAAAGGAAAAAATAAAGCTTCGTGTAAACGAAGCTTTGGGTGAAAAAGTGATCGAGCAAATTGTAATTCAATAATTCCAGGGATAACCCTGCCGCACAGCGCCTTCTTCTTCAAATATTGATTTACGTTTACTTAATGCTTCCTGTATCAGGTCGTACGACGAAAGCACGCCCTTAAATAAAAAGTTATCATAGATAGCAAGGTGTCTTGCTCCAAATCTTTCCATCAATTGCATGCAGTGTTCCAGTGAATCCTGCGATGTGGCCACTGGCAGTGTGCGGGTCATGAACTCTTTGACCCTTATATTTTTCAATGGCCGCTCATCAAACAATACCTTGCTGGCAATGTCATGATCGGTCAGAACCCCCATGAATTTATCATTTTCCAATACTATCAAATGATCCACGTTTTCACACGCCATTTGATATAATGCATCGCTAACAAAACACTCAGGGGAAACAGTGTTGAATTGGGGATATTTGCGGTCCAATACCTCAGCAACTTTTTCCATAGAAATAGTTTTTAAAAGGATGATAAAATCTGTGGTGGTGTATTGGTGGCTCTCATTAAAGATAGACCAATAAAGCTAGTAAAACGGCAAACCCTACAACAAAATTTATACCTATTTAATTCTAACTCTTGGGTCAATGAAGCCGTAAAGAATATCTGCTAATATATTGATCAGTATGAAGAAGGTAGCTGAGATCAGCACTGATCCCATCACTACCGGGAAATCCAGTTTTTCCAGGGCATCAACGGTTACTTTTCCTATACCCTTCCAGCCAAATATATACTCTATAAAAAATGCACCTGCCAACAATTCAGCAAACCACCCGGTAATAGCAGTGATCACCGGATTGAGCGCATTGCGCAAGGCATGGCCCCAGATCACTCTTCCCCTGCTTAATCCCTTTGCATAGGCTGTCCGGATGAAATCCTGGTCCAGCACATCCAGCATAGAGCTTCGTGTTAATTGGGTAATAATGGCCAGTGGGCGAATACCTAAGGTAATAGCAGGCAAAACCAGGTTTTGTAGCGTTAGTCTTTTTGTACCTGTTTCATCAATGTCAAACCAGCTTCCGGTAATGTGCAGACCCGACCAGTCCGTCCATACAAATCCAAAGAGATAAGCTATGATGATACCCATAAAAAAAGAGGGTGCAGAAATACCAATAATGCTTGAAAATACAGCAGTGGTATCCATCCATGTATTTTGTTTTACAGCCGCCAGCACACCTAATGGAATGCCTATCAGTACCGCTATGGCCATAGCCGCAATAGCCAACAGCAGGGTTCCCGGAAGGGCTTCCAGCAATATGGCACTGACAGATTTCTTTGTCTGGTACGACTTCCGCAGGTAAGGTAGCTTGATGGCCAGTTTGGTATCACCTCCAATAAATATTCCTTTGAGTTCCTTTTTATCTATATCCTCCCTCGAATGAATACTAATGGGTGAAACATCATTCAGGTAATACAGGAACTGCTTCCATTTAGGCTGGTCCAGGTAAAGCTCCTTCCGGATATTGGCTTGTGTAGCAGCATCACCCGTTTGACCCATCACCAACCTGGCAGGATCGCCAAATCCCTGGAATAAGACAAATACCAGCACCACCACTCCCACCAACACCAGCAGGCCATAAAGTATCTTTCTAAGTATAAAGGGTAACAATGGTCTTCTCCTGTTATTGTTGCAGATGGGTAAGATCCTTACCCGCCTGCCTTAATTGTTCTGAACTATATTTATTCCAGATCACTCCATTCTTTAAAATATATACTGCAGGCTCAGTCCTGGCAGCAATGCGCACTACAGTAAAATCACAATTAAAGAATTGCAACCCAGCCTGGGACTTGAGTAATTTCATGGCGTCCGGTGCTGAGGGCGATACGATGTACAGAGGTAAACCTTTTTGACTGGTGGCCGCTTTCAACATTTCCAGGTCTTTATCAATCCAATTCCCCGAATGCACATCCTGGAAAAACAATAGAACAGCCAGGGGCGATGATAAAATAGCTTCAGTAGAATCCTGCCCGCTAATGCCCGTCAAGGAAAATCCTTTTAATGCAGGTTCTGCATTCCCCTTTCGTACTAACTGATCTTTTCTATCAATAAACTTATAAGTATTGAAGTCTGCGGGTAAACTCTCAGGTGCAAATTCAAATTGCTTCCCTCCTTTTTCATAAATAAAACGGATGGCAAAGCTATCTGGAACAGAACCTGGAGGAGGCTTCATTTGAACCGCTATATTATTTCCCTTTTTTAATGAAAGGCAATCAACCAATGGCAGGTAATTCAATACATACCATTGTAATAATAATGTAAGCGCTAAAGCAGAAGCCACAACCGCACCTCTTGTTGTACTGGTGAAAACTGGTGTGATGTATTTTCGGCCTATGATCAGCGAAACGATAAGCACCAGCAATATAAGATCCTTAACAAAAGAAGTTAATGGAGTTATAGGCAGGCAATCGCCAAAGCAACCACAGTTAGTGAACTTGCCTGATAGATAGGCATACCCGGTTAGGAATGTGAAAAACACTATCAGGGCCAACAACAGCCAAAGAATGAAATTCTTTTTCCATCCTAAAAGTAATGCCACACCTGCCACGATCTCAAGTGTGATCATAAAGATGGATAGAGCCAGTGACTGCTGGTGCAGGTAATCAAATAAACTAACCAGCCCTCCTTTAAGAAAAAAATGCCCTGTGGTCAATTCATTGCTCCAGAGTTCAAAGAACTCCTGCATTTTATATCCCAGGCCCAATGGATCATTGGCTTTGACAAGTCCGGAAATAATAAATAAAATACCTACCACTGCCTGGATGACACGTGTAAGAATTCGCATTACAATGGTTTTGATTCTTCCATTAATATTAATGCAAAAACCGCATAGTTGATCATATCAAAGTAATTGGCATCCAATCCTTCGCTGATCAATGTTTTGCCTTTGTTGGAGATGATCTGCCGCATGCGTTGCAGCTTCATTAATATCAGGTCTACAAAACTTTCCTGTGACATATTCCTCCAGGCTTCACCATAGTCATGGTTCTTGCTTTGCATCAGCACTTTTGCAGCTGTGAAATACCTGTAATAAAGAGTTTCCACTGTTTCCACCTCCAGTTCTTCGGGATCATTTTCCGATAGTTCCATCTGTATCAGTCCTATGATGGAATAATTAATGATACCAATAAATTCCGAGGCAATATCGTCACCTGTATTACCTACTTTCTGTACGCCTTTCTCCTGGATGGTGCGAATGCGCTGCGCCTTGATATAGATCTGGTCAACTATGGAAATGTTTCTAAGCACTCTCCACGAAGTGCCGTAATCCTTTGTCTTATGAATAAAGATATCCTGGCATTTATGAACAATAGCTTCGTATTGCTGGTTGGTATCGGACATGAAATGATTTATTATCTACATTAGCTTCAAAAGTAATAAACCACGCTTAATGTTTACACTTAATTGTAAGGGTCGAATGATGCTTATTGACAAACCCATCGTCATGGGCATTATCAATACCACGCCTGATTCTTTTTATTCAGGCAGCCGCCATGCCTCAGAGACTGAAGTGCTGCATCGTGCCGAAAGTATGATGGAACAGGGCGCAACTATTCTGGATATAGGTGGTCAAAGCACAAGGCCCGGAAGTGAGCAGGTGGGTGAAGAAGAAGAAATGAGAAGAGTGTTACCTTCCATTACAGCTATTGCCAAAAGATTTCCCGAAGCCTTTATTTCCATAGACAGTTTTTATGCAAGTGTAGTGCGGGAATCCATCCTGGCAGGCGCTCATATAGTTAATGATGTCAGTGCCGGAAGTATTGATCCCGGCCTATTGCCTGCCGTTGCCGATTTGCAAGTGCCCTATGTATTGATGCACATGAAAGGACACCCGCAAACCATGCAACTGAAACCTGAATATGAAAATGTGGTCACTGAAGTTTTTGATGCCCTCAATTTCAAAATAGCCGAATTACTAAAAGCGGGTATCCATGATATCATTATTGATCCAGGTTTTGGCTTTGGAAAAACCGCTACCCATAATTTCAGCATACTGAAAAAGCTATCTTATTTCAACCAGCTCAATAAGCCATTAATGGTAGGGCTTTCGCGAAAGGCCACTGTTTATAAAACTTTGGATATCGCTGCAGAAGAGGCGTTGAATGGCACTACGGTCATGCATACGATAGCCCTGCTCAATGGGGCAAAAATATTAAGGGTGCACGATGTGAAGGAAGCAATGGAAGCTATCAAGCTGGTAGACAGGTATGCTGCAGCACCGTAGGCAGGACTGCAAAATAAAAAGAGCAGTGTACGCACTGCCCTTCCGCCTCAATAACGCAAGTATAGATTTTATTTGATGGTGAAGTCTTCAACAGGTTCCTGAATGTGCGTTCCAAACAAATACAGGTGGACCCACATTTACAATCAGGTTGTTGGATCAAAAGGAAATTTGGACTAAAAACGGGACACTGCAATTTTCATTCTATAGAAAAAGCCCATCCGGTGGATGGGCTTCAAAGTTCGGTAATTTTTCGATACTGTTATTACTTTTTCGCTCCTGTAGTATCAATATTTCCCTGTGGATTTTGAGCTGGTGGGGTATCAGAAATATCCAAAAGTTCCATCTCAAATACAAGGATCTCGTTAGGTCCTATTTTAGGACCGCTTCCGTTGCTGCCATAGGCCAGTACTGAAGGGATGTAAACATTTGCTTTCCCGCCTTTCGCCAGTTCTCTTGCACCCATATCAAATCCGGGAATGGAACCACCCATACCGGCCTGGAGCGGATATACACCAGCATCAAATTCCTGCCCGGATAGTTTGTGGCCCCTATACTTAATAGTACCATACTGACCCACCTTTAATTTAGGGCCCTGGCCCGGATTAATGGTTTGAATGTAAATACCCCAATCTGTTTTTTGTGCCTGGATGTTGTTCTTGGCCAGGTAATCCTCAATGATCTTTGTATCCCTGCTTAACATGGCTTGTGCAGCGGTATCTTTTTTAAATCTTTCCAGGCTTTCTTTTTCCATTTTACCTGCATTGGCTACCCTGTCTTTATTTACAGAGGCCTGCGCTTCTTCAGGTGTCTTGAACACTTCCAGGATACGGATAGTAGTGATGAACTCCTCTCCCTTTTTGATCTTGGCCTGCTCTGCCATTTGAGGGTTCTGCTTGATCAGTGAATCAGTAGCCTGCACTATATAGAGACTATCGCCTTTTTTTGCATTTGTCAAAGCCTCAATGATATTGGATCCTATATCATTATAGCTCATAATGGCAGGAATGGGCTGAATCTGTATGAACTGCGGCTGACCCATTTTATAAGAACTGTACAATACAGAATCCTTGGTTCTTTGGATCACTTCAAACTTCACAATGTTGTTTTGCTTAATGGAATCACCTTTCCCATTACCAAAAACCTTATAAGGAACACCGGCCTTAGTCTTTTTGAAATCAACGCTATTGCATGCTGCCAGGAGCACACCAATAGACAAAACACTTAGAATAGTTTTTGAGAATTGCATTTGGTTTATTTAATTATTGTAAAAGAGAACTATTTTCTTTGATCGCTTGCTTAAATTTCTGAACTGTTTCCTGCAAGGTAGCAGCATCATTTCCGCCTGAAGCATTATAATGTCCACCGCCATTGAAGTATTTACGGGCAAAAGTATTACAGTCAAACTGACCCTTGCTCCGGAAAGACCATTTTCTTTCTTCATCCCTGTCTATCACGCAACCCACCAGCTTGATACCCTGTATAGATAAGGGATAGTTCACTAACCCTTCCGTATCACCTGTTTTGATCTCATACTTGAGTAATTCGATCTTAGGAATATAGATCAGCGCAGTATTTAATTCGTAAATGATCTCCATCCTGTTGGTGAGCACATGGCCAAGGAAACGCAACCTGTTTTCCAGGAAATTATCATACAGGGCTTCATGCACCTTTGTATGTTCCAGGCCATGCTCTTTTAAAGCTGCTACCATATGGTGCACATTAGCCGTGGTGGAAGAAAACCTGAAAGAACCCGTATCTGCCACTACACCGGCATACAGGCACTCTGAAATCACTTTGTTGATCTTATCGCGGTGACCCGAATTCACTATGAGGTCATAGATCATTTCGCAGGTGGAACTTTTACCTGTATTACTAATGCCATAATTGAAGGAGGCAGTATCCGGTTCCTGGTGGTGATCGATCAATACCTTGACACAATCTATAGCTGCCAGTTTAGGGGCCATTGATTTAGCCCTGCTGAAATGATTGTGATCCAGGCAAAACAACCATTCGGTTTGGTCAAGGATCTTATCTGCATCAGCCCTGTTCAACTCATAATCCAATACATCATGGACCCCATCCATCCAATTCAGCCAGCGCGCCCAGTTGGTGGGCGAAATCACTATGACCTCATGACCGAATTCTTTTAAAAAATGATATAAGGCCAGGGCAGATCCCATAGCATCCGCATCAGGCTTCTGATGCATAGTGATCACGATGCGCTTTGGCTCATTCAATTGGCTGTATATCTCCTGTATTCCCTGCATAAAGAGCGGCAAAAGTAGGGCAAAGTTTGTTGTTTCGCTTTTCGGGGAGCTGGATTAGGATTTTTATTTACATTCTATTTTGTGCTGGCTGGTTAAGCTCCTTTCAGCCTGCTATTTCCAGCACAGAGTCTCTGCTGCCACACCTTCTTCCATTCGTCATGATCGATTTATTTGTATCTTTTTCATATGGATGCAGGCCTCATAACTACCATCGCTATGGGAATAGCCCTTAGTGCCACTGCGGGCTTCCGTGTGTTCGTCCCCATGCTGGCAGCAGCGTTGGCAGGGCATTTCAATGTGATCAGCCTGCCTGCAGATATGGCCTGGCTCAGTAGCTGGACCTCCATCATTTGCTTTGCCACAGCCTCCATTGCTGAAATTGGCGCCTATTACATACCATTTATTGATAATCTGTTAGATACGATAGCTACCCCACTGTCAGTGGCAGCAGGCACCTTACTGGCTTTTTCCATTCTACCCGTTTCCGGCCAGGAACCCATTGTCAGGTGGGCCCTGGCATTCCTGGCAGGTGGGTCCACAGCCGGCACCATCCAGTTGGGTACCGGGTTGCTGCGGTTATTGAGCAGCAAGACCACTATAGGCACCGGAAATGTGGTGGTAGCCACCACTGAAAATGCGGCGGCTCTAACTGGTTCAGCACTTAGCCTTGTCGTTCCTGTCATCGTGGCATTGCTTCTTTTATGCCTATGTACATGGATCGTAATAAAACTATTCAAGCGCATCATCCCCAGGCGACCCACTTAGTCCTCTTCCATCAGTTACTTCATTATAGACATTTCTATAATTATAGCAAGTAACATTGCCTATATAATTGGCTTTCAGTTTGTTTCGTAACATAATATGGCAATAGAAACGGCAAAAACACCTGCTTTCATCCTGCAATATCCTTCCTGTCTCCGCCCTATCTAAGCCCTACTAACAGTATAGCTACGGTATAGATACTGCGTGGTCATCACGCAGTATCTATACCGTAAATAGGGAGTAAATAGGAAGTTGATAGGGCGAAGCTATAACCCAGGGATTCTCGATCTATTTGTCCGTGGACAAGTTGACAGCACTGTACTAATTAAAGAATGGCATGTTAAGTTTATTAAAACCAGGAAGAATACCACCAGGCTGATAGGCAGCTTATAAACAAGTTCTCCCTATTTTTGCGGCCAAATTTGAAAAATAAGAGTAATGACTAACAGAACATTTACTATGATCAAGCCTGACGCTATGAAAAATGGCCATGCAGGTGCTATATTGGATAAGATCATCAAAGGAGGCTTTCGTATTGTGGCTTTAAAACAAACCCAGTTGACAAAAGAAAAAGCAGGTGAGTTTTATGCAATACATAAGGAAAGACCTTTTTATGGTGAATTAGTGGACTTCATGAGCAGTGGCGTAATCATCGCTGCCATCCTGGAAAAAGACAACGCAGTGGCAGATTTCAGAACGCTGATCGGTGCTACCGACCCTGCCAAGGCAGATGAGGGTACTATCCGCAAACTGTTCGCTACCTCTGTTGGTGAAAATGCTGTTCATGGCAGTGACAGTGACGAGAATGCAAAAATTGAAGGTGATTTCTTCTTCTCCGGGCTGGAGCAGTTCTGATCCTTTGCCTGAATACATGAAAAGAGGTTGGTGGTTTCTATACCGTCAGCCTCTTTTGTTTTTTAATCCATGGGTTAAGAAGTGGTGGAAGATTACATTACCTTATTTCCAAAGGCCTTGACCTGGCGCACCAGGCCAGGCCATCCATTTAAAGAAAAGGAAGTATCAATATCACTTAAAGCTTAGATCTCTTTGGTTTTCTTTTTGATCATATTATTGGTTACAGGCTCCACTTTATACCCTGCTTTTCTCAAAAGGTTGATCACTCCTTTATCTCCAGGCAAATGACCTGCACCTACTGCCACCACTAAAGACTTGCCGGGCATTAATCCATCCAGCTTTTTAGCCCAATTGGCATTGCGGTTATATAACAGCATATCTGCAAAATTCTTTATGCCCATATCCTCATTTTTGGTGAGCTCCTCCATCTTATCCAGCTGCTGGTCACGGTAGGCTTTTGTCAGCGTTTCCATTTCTGTGGCTTCATTCTTATTGCCTCCTTCCACCATTTTTACCAATTGCCGGGCCTGGAATCCATATGGAATACTATCAAATATGCTCATTTGATATTCCATAGTTTCCATGCCTTTTATTCCCACATCATTCTTTTTGGCTTCTTTCATGATCAATTGTTCCATTGAAATCATATTACCGCAGTTGCCAGCCTGCTGTTCCATGATCATGGAAGCGGCCAAAAGAGGCTTATAGGTTTCCAACATGGAAAATGGGATCAGGGAACTGTTCTCTTTGAAATAATTTTTCACCTTTTCATATTCTTCTTTTGATAAAAGGTCGGATAAGGTGGTGTCATTTCTCATTTTCATCTTGGTCATAGCTGCCATCATTTCAAAAACATTATCCATGTCTAACTCCAGGTACACATTATCTGCCTTGCGGATGGCATTCACCAAACTGTCACTCAGGTCAATGTCATCTGCACAAAGCATGTGCATGGTGCCGAACAGGTAAGATGGCTGCACAATATTTTTTCCGGAAATGCGCCAAAGAAGGGTATTGTTGGCTGATGTTTTCTTTACAGGCTGGCTATTGGCCACGAATGCAATAATCGCAAGCACACTAAGCCAAAGAGTTCTTTTCATAGGAGCAATTTACGGTTTCAAATGAATACCCTGAATGGAAGTTACAGAGTTTAACAAGCACTAATAAAATACTTCTGTCCAGTACCTTGAAAAACGGGTTCCCCATTTCACCTGGAGTTCGGAAGAATCAATGGGGAGGCTCAGTTCCTGTTTGATGGCTAATAATGGTAAATTGACGCCCGCACCAAGTGCAGCTACTATAGTACCCTGCACCCTTGGATTGACCTCAACCAGCAAGGGTTGTCCAGAAGCTGATCTTTTTAGCTGGATACCTATGTTACCATGCAGGCCAATCATGGAGATCAGTCGCTTGCAGTAATCCACTATATCCTCATCATTTACAAATTGTCCCTGTACACTAATGCCATTGATCATTTTTGTGCGTAGCCTGGGAACGATGAGTTTTGCATTTCCATGTTCTGCCAGGCAGTCAATGGAGTATTCCTCTGCCGGCAGGTACTCGGTAACCAGCAATTCAGGGAAGGCCTGCGAGGAAAGAATCTTCAATGCGTGTGCATAGGTAATGAATACAGTAAAGGGTTTGGTATTGAACAGCACATCAGATTCGTTGATAGAGTCAGACACCACCCTGAAACCCCTGCTGCCATTGGAGAGGGATGGCTTAAAACAAAATGAGCGCTGGGGATGGCCCAACTCATATGCTGCATGTATGAATTCTTCTGTGGTCCTGGCTATATAAAATCCGGGAAGCTCTAATCCCTTTGCATGCAGGAACCGGTAACAGGCAGATTTATCATTAGCTACCTTAATAGCTTCGGCAGAAGACACTAATACTTTTGTTCCCTGCTGTTCAAACTCCTGTTTATGTAAAGACAAGGGAAAGAGTTCTTTAGTAACCAGTGGTAATAAGACCTGTATGTTATTCTCACGACATACCTGTAAAAGCTTAGCTACATACCCCGGATCGTCAGCCAGCGGAATTTGAATAAAAGGATCATGAAGGTACCTGCCGGTGGCATTGGCATCTGCATCTGCTATCACAAGGTTCACAGAAGGATCACTTAGCAGGCATTTAATGATGCCGGGTGCGCCCGGCGCACCGGCACCTGTCATTAATACATTTATTGTATCACCTGCCATCTGGTGGTTTTATATTATGCCTGGACCACTGCTTCCAGGCCATATACCTGGTCCTGGAATTTGAGTGATGGTGAAGGTAAGAATTCTCCCAATCCCAGTTTATTCCATTTGGCATCCACTGACCTGATAGTAGCTTCATCTGACACAATGATATTGGGCCAGTCGCGCTGGAAGTTGTCCATTTCCCTGGTTTTGATAGTTCCATCTAAACCCATGCAGGAGTAGGTCTTCGATTCATCCAGGCGTGAAGGCCTTTGCACCAGTGTGCTGTCTCTTTTTGGATCCAGGTTATTGCAAAAACGCCATAAGGCCACCGTAAGATCATTGGCATTGACCGTATGCTCCACATACAACACCATCTTTACACCTTCCATTTCAGCTGCCTCACATAACTTTTGATGCAGATCACGAATCTGTCCTTTCCTGCTTTTTTTCACAGAGATAACGAGTACAGGGATCTGCTTTCCCAATAAAGAACTATTCACTGCCTGCACTTCTTCATAGCGGTCAGTAATAGTTTGCATCCAGTCATTATTTACAGACTTCCAGGAGCTGTTGTCATCTTTCTCTTCTTCAAACTTTGCCGTTCCGTCAATACACATCTTACCACCGAAACCCAGCTTACTGCAACTATGATCCAGGACATCCATAGGACCCTGGGAAAAATAGATATCAGAAGCAGGGTCCAGGTTTTTAAAAGCATATTGTGCCAATTGCTCATAGTTCTGTATCTGCACCCCTGTATCTGCCACTACCAGTATTTTATTAAACATCATCTGCCCGGCGCCCCACATGGCATTCATTACCTTTTGTCCCTGCCCTGCATATTCCTTTTTAATCTGGGCTATAACCAGGTTGTGAAAAACACCCTCTATGGGCATGTCCATATCCACGATCTCAGGTACCATGGTCATTTTCATAGGTGCAAGGAATATCCTTTCTGTGGCCTTACCCAGCCAGGCATCTTCCTGTGGTGGTATGCCCACGATAGTAGCAGGATATACGGCCCCTTGCTTATGCGTAATGCAGGTGATATGAAAACGCGGATACCAGTCGGGCAGCGAATAATAACCGGTGTGATCACCAAACGGACCTTCCCAGATCAATTCATCAGCAGGGTCCACATATCCTTCAATGACAAAGTCTGCATCTGCAGGAACCTCAATTTCCGGTTGTGTAATACATTTTACCAGCTCCACTTTTTTCTTGCGGAGAAAGCCTGCCAGCATATATTCATCTACATTCTCAGGCAATGGTGCCGTGGCAGAATAGGCATAGGCCGGGTCTCCGCCCAATGCAACAGCAACTGGCATTTTTATGCCCAGCTTTTTATACTCATTAAAATGCTTAGCTGATACTTTGTGCTTATGCCAGTGCATGCCCGTCAATTGCGGACCAAAAACCTGCATGCGGTACATACCAACATTACGGGCAGCAGTTGATGGATCCTTGGTATGAATAACCGGCAGGGTTACAAATGGTCCCCCATCTTTTGGCCAGCAAGTAATGACCGGTAAGCGGGAAATATCTGCATCCTTTCCCTGCCAAATCACCTGTTGACACTCACCTCTTCCTGACCGGACCTTTGGCATCCAGCTGGCAAACTGACCCAACTTAGGGAGCAGCTTTAATTTATCCATGATGCTCTCTTTAGGAGAAGCCAACATTTTAAAAAGAGATTCAATATCATGGGCCACATCATCCAGGTGATTAACACCCAGGGCAAGGCACATTCTTTTTTCACTGCCATAGGCATTCATTAATACCGGGAAATCATACCCTGTATTTTCAAAAAGTAAGGCTTTACCTCCGCCCGGAGTTTTACTGATGCGGTCTGTGATCTCTGCGATTTCTAATTTGGGATCGACGTATTCCTTTATGCGAACCAGTTCGCCTTCACGCTCCAATACATCTATAAATTGCTGTTGATTTCTATATGCCATGAGGGCACAAAAGTAGGAACGGTTGACTTATAAAATTATGACTATTGTTAATTAGAAAACTTTAGGACATCCGTAACCTCCGCGGCCACCGCTTCTACCCTCTCCACCACCAAGGGCGAAGGTGAGATGAAGGCCTGAGAAGTAATAATAATCCTTGGCTTTAGGATTTCCGCGTGTAAATCCTTTAACAGGATACGCAGCGTTGCCCACCTCATCGCCCCTGTAAGAAAGGTCAACTGATTGCTGGCCTTTGCCGGCCAATAGGTCGGCTGGATCTGCATATCCACCACTTACATCATCCAGGAAATCGGTAAAAGTTTTTCTAAGGCCTACTTCAAGTCCGATCTGCACCCTGTCGCTGATAGCATACTTAACACCAGCTCCAAAAGGTATAGAAAGTTGGGTCAATTTGTAAGGACTTTCGGGGTAGCCCTGCAGGCCCTGCCCTTCAGTGCTTAGGGGCTGCAGGTACACCTTTGTTTGGGAAGAGTCGTAAGTAAAAGGATTGAAATGAAAAACGGCCAGGCCACCGAAAATATAGGGTGTCCACCTGATGTCATCTATGTTGAAAATGTCGTACTGTGCTAATACACTGAATTCAGTGAGTTTAGATTGAAAACTTAAGTTACGGCCTATCAATTCCGGCCTGTCACCTAAGCTATCAGCGCCGGCGATCTTTCCTAAAGTCAGGCCAGTACGGATGCTGAATCTTTGTGAAACAGGAAAAGTGGCAGTGACACCAAAAGCAGCTTTAGAACTTTTATATGGCTTGTCAGTAAGATCGCCCTGGTAGTTGGACAATCCTCCGAAAATTCCTAATCTGACCTGGCTGAATGATGGTATGGTGATAATGGATACAAGAAAAAAAACTAGGGTTTTTCGCATCAAAAGGGAATTTTATTCCTATTTAACAAATTTAAGGCCGCTTTATTGTATATGTGCCCTAAAAAGCAATAAGAAGGGTAAAGGTAACTGATACACTTTACATAAATAAACCCAACGGCAGAGAACAAACGAGCGCTCACTTATTTTCATCAGGTATATCAGTCACCCATGCTTCAAGATGTCTCATACCCGTAACATTTGCAGCGGTCCACCTAAGGTTAAATAAGCCCCCGGCTAAAACCTTAATATTGGTAAACCCTTTTTCTGATAAAAGATTTGCAGCACTATACGCTTCCGGGGATCCTGAGAATGCATATACATAAACAGGTTGATCACGGTATTCAAGTATTTCCTTAACGCGATCATTCAATTCCGCTTGCGGGATGTTGACGGCATTTTTCAAGTGCCCGATATTCTTATAGTAATCTTTGGAATGATTAGAAAATTCATCGAGGGGCCTTACATCAAGGATTAGATTAGACGTTTTATCATTGATCATTTTACCAAACGCTACTGACCCTACGATGCTATAACTGACAGCAGGTCGATACAGATCATTACATGAATTATCATCCGTGGTAGTAGCGAGCCACCTGTCCATACCTTCCAGCAATACGCTTACTTTTTGAAACCCCTTATCAACAAGCATATTGGCTGCCCTTGCAGCATCGCCTCCAAAATTATCGGTCACGATGATGACCTTGTTCACAGGCAAATCATCTACATGCATGGCCAGTTGATCAAGGGCTATATGTTTGGCAGATTTAAAACTTCCCATAGCATTGACCTTTGCATTGGAGGAAATATGCAGCCATGCAGAATCAGGACGCACATCCAGCAATGTATAATTTTTCGAATGTTCTCTTAACATCTGGCACAGATTTGCAGGTGAAATAACAGCATACTTATTTTTTGATTCCAGCAAAGAGAGCTGGCATGGTAACCGGTCATTGGTAAGCGCCCTGATGGCTGTCATGCCCCCATTGACATTTATAACATTGGTAAAACCACTGTCAGCCAACATCTTGCTGGCCCTGCGGCTTCGCTGGCTATGAGAACAATACACAAAAACAGGTTTGCTTTTATAAGCCTCCAGCGAATGCCATTGCTGTGGCAATTGACGCACATCCATATTGATTGCATTCTTTATGTGCCCGATATTCAAACCTGTGCTAGCTGATGTATCATTAAATTCCCCAGCTGACCGAACATCCAGGAAAAGTGCACCAGGATTTTTCGTCATTTCCTTACAGAGTTCCTCAGGGTACACTGTCTTAAAAAGATGGTTATCATTTTTATATTGTGCCCCGGCAGACCCGGCTATGACCAGGCAAAAAAATACCAGTATTGTTTTTGACATCTTCTGTGTTTGTAGTATTTAATATATACCATATACTGCTGAATAAGAACCTTATTATTATGAACGGGAAACAGTTATAACGGGTTTATCATGTTGCCTTGTTCATTGATACAGGATAAAAGGTGACAGGATGTAGAAGGTATAGGACAAAATTGAATAATTGAAATTCTCCCTCGCTATAGTAATCTTAAGATTTTAAAAAAAACCATAGGCGGAACACCATGCATTTAGGAGAAACAAGGCTTTTTTTGTAATTTTAAAACAGAACTCCAGCATCCTCTAAAAAGCTAACAGGATACCAATTTTTCGTGGCAAAGCTTTTGAATCACTAACTAAAAGATTGGTTATGT
Source organism: Bacteroidota bacterium (assembly GCA_023415275.1). Classification (GTDB taxonomy): domain Bacteria; phylum Bacteroidota; class Bacteroidia; order Chitinophagales; family Chitinophagaceae; genus Flavisolibacter. Next base: position 1,936 of record JAEZLJ010000135.1, on the reverse strand, counting down.
ACTTAATGGAAATTGCCGGAGATATTACAGAAAGGATCCAGGAAATTGCCTTTGGATTGTCTATTATCATTTCGGGATTGTTCCTTCTTGAATATAAGCGTTTTACGCAGGAACAGGAAAAACAGGATATGATAGATAGCTTTCTGAATGACAACTGATCTTTCCCTGAGATCATAGTTGCAATCATCACACTTACCCTTCTAGAATTGCAATAAGAAAGGTTGATGGCTTATTTGTAGCATCAGCCTGCCACTCATTTAGTTAGTATAATAATCTTTCAAATATGATACCTTCAGCCTTTTTAAAATCAATCAGCTGATGAATGTCAAGATTGAATCATCCTGGAAAAACGAATTAAAGGAAGAATTCAAAAAGCCCTATTTCAAGAATATTACTGAGCATTTAAAAACAGAAAAAGCACAGGGTAAGGTCATTTATCCTCCCGGGCCATTAATATTTAATGCTTTTGAAAAAACACCCTTCGACGAGGTAAAAGTGGTCATACTGGGACAAGACCCCTACCATGGGCCTAAACAAGCAATGGGGCTAAGCTTTTCAGTTCCCAAAGGCATACCGGAGCCACCATCACTGGTTAATATATTTAAAGAATTACAGGAAGATGTGGGCATTCCTGTACCAAAAAATGGCGACCTGACACCATGGGCCCTGCAAGGAGTTTTGCTGTTAAATGCCTCCCTCACGGTAAGAGCCGGGGAACCCATGAGTCATTCAAAAATAGGCTGGCATACTTTCACTAATTGTGTGATTGAAACCCTTTCCAATAAAAGAGAGCATATTGTATTCTTGCTGTGGGGAAAATTTGCACAGGAAAAGGTAGAATTGATCAATACTAAAAAGCACCATATACTAAAGGCAGCACACCCCTCTCCTCTTAGCGCCCATAATGGTTTCTTTGGTTGCCGGCATTTTTCGAAGACCAACACTTATTTAATGAAACAGAATTTGGATCCAATTGATTGGGCTTTGTAATATTTGCACATGAATTTATTGAAGAATATACTGGGAAGGATCTTTGCCTTATGGGCATTATTGGCATTTGCAGGGTCGCTGCTGCTTTATTTTATACCTGTATGGATAACAGGCCTATGGCCTGAACCAAAGCGGACCATTTATGTGTTCAAAATATTTGATATCTGGATGACTACCTTTTTTGTTTTATCAGGTGTGAAACGCAGAATTATTGGAAAGGAGAATTTTAAAAAAGGCCAGGTGTATGTAGTAGTGTGCAATCACAATTCCTTTATGGATGTTCCCCTGTCCAGTTCTGCTATCCCGGGGGCTAATAAAACCATAGCAAAGGAAGAGATGTCGAAAATTCCAATCTTTGGCACTATCTATAAAAGAGGCAGCGTGCTGGTGAACCGGAAGAGCGAGGAAAGCCGCAGGACCAGTTATACTAAAATGAAGGATGTATTGAAAATGGGCCTGCACATGTGCATTTATCCTGAAGGCACCCGCAATAAATCGTCCCAACCCCTTCAGCGTTTTCATGATGGAGCATTCAAGCTGGCCATAGAATCACAAAAAGCGGTGATCCCCGCGGTGATATTTAATACTACTAAAGTATTGCCTACCCATAAAAGCTTTTTCTTCTGGCCACAACCGGTGGAAATGCATTTCCTGCCTGCCATTGATACTACGGGTAGAACCACACAGGATCTGAAAGAGCAGGTTTTCAACCTAATGAAAGAGTATTATACCACCCATCAATAATTGACAAAAGTGCGGGTGCGGTTGATCCTCAGATCCTGGAGAATAGAAGATTTGGGGCTTATGCTAATATTGAAATAACGATAGTTACCAATGGGTGTCACGTTAATGGACATTTGCCAGCAGTGCATATCTCTTGAAATAGACATGGTGAAGGTGGTCAGCTGCATGGTTTTAAAATCGTAAAAGCCATTAGTGGTGAAAT
>JAEZLJ010000103.1 GCA_023415275.1 Bacteroidota bacterium | reverse complement strand
AGTCAGACCCTCCCCGACCCAGGGTGGTGGTATGTCCTAACTCGTTACTGGCAATAAATCCCGGCAATATAAATAACCGTCCTGTCGCCGACTTGAAATATTCACTGATCATCTTTTCCGTAACCTCCTGCTTCACATGAGCCCTTGTAAAACTGCTATCAGTGATGATCAATTCCCGTGAGTCTACCCAGGTATTGTCCAGCCCTGAAACCTGCAGGTAAGAAGCCATGATCCGTGAAGAAAGTATTTCACCAAATGAGGCTATCCTGTCCTTACTCCTGTCTGACAACTCGCCAAGCAGGTATACACCATTACATATGTCCTCCAAATCATTTATTAACTGGATGACTGTACTTAATATGGAGCTTTGATGTGTTAATGGCAAAAGGAGCCTGACTGTTTCCAGGTGACGGTCTTTTATTTCGGCCAGGCGTTGTTTATATTCATTATTAGCATTGGATGCCAAATAACCAGCCTGCAAAAGAAGATCTGTAATACCTCCCAGGGCCGATACGACTACAATAGTTTTGTCCCTGGAAATAGCTTCTTTAATTATGGAACTTACCTGTTTAATATTCTTTTCATTGGCAACAGAAGAGCCGCCAAATTTTAATACTTGCATAAACAATAAAGGTTTAGGGGTACTACCTTAGAAAATAGATGTTTCTGGAAAAGCGCTAATCAGCCAATGGGCAATATGATCAAATACAACCCTTTCGGGTTGTTGTAATAATAGTTGTAGTGAACCCAAGGCCAAAAGACCTTAGTGAAGAGAGGGAAATATGGAAAGAATTCTTTGCCATTTATTTATACAAAATAGGAAAATAATTTTAATTTAAAAAAAGGCGTATAATTGTTAAAGAAAAGTCCACTGTAGAAACAGCGGACGCTAACGATTGCTTGCTATATAAAAATCTTTATTATTACTTTTGTTGTCGCCTTTTAGGACGCTAACATTGCCTGCTTTAACGATTGCCTGCTATTTAAATTAATTTCCAGTACTAAAATAGCAACACCTGTAATCTGCCAGGAACCTATTTTTACATGATTTTAGCATGGCAAAAGATACATTCGTTTGCTTAAACCCTTGCCAGTGCTGGATTCTAAAGAATTTACCTTACTATGTCCAACAGACCTCCAGATATTTTATTTCAGCTCATCCGTTCAATGGAAAAGGCAGAAAAGCGGCATTTTAAGCTTTATATTAAAAGAAGTTCATCCAATGAGAACTTAAAAGTTGTACAACTTTTTGACGCAGTGGATAAATTGAATGAATATGATGAAAAGGCGCTTTTGAAAAAACTGCCTACAGTACAAAAAACCCAATTATCCAATCTGAAGGCACATCTTTATAAACAGATATTAGCCAGCCTGCGATTATTAAAAAGCGCTGACAGCATAGACCTTCAATTGAACGAACAATTTGATTATGCTCATATTCTATATAAAAAAGGTCTTTTTCTTCAAAGCCTGCGCATATTAGATAAAGCCAAGGAGACAGCTAAAACCCACCAGAAGTTTTATTTTCTGAGCCAGGCTATTTCTCTTGAAAAGCGCATTGAAACGCTTCACATCACCAGGAGCATGCAGGACAAGGCTGAGCAGCTTTCTATGGAAGCATTGGACGTATCAAGGCATATAGACATGGTAGCACGGCTATCCAATCTTGCCCTCATGCTATATAGCTGGTATATCAAGCATGGACATACGCGAAACCAAAAAGATGAGGAATCCATAAAGGCATTCATGAAAGAAAATCTGCCTGCAGATGCCTGGGAACAAACAGGTTTTTATGAAAAACTTTATTTGTATCAAAGCTATAGCTGGCAGGCATTTATCACCCAGGATTTTTTAAAATATTACCGGTACACAAAAAAGTGGGTTGATCTTTTTCATGAAGCACCATTGATGAAAAGAGTGGAAACAGGACATTATATCAAAGGCATTCATAACCTGCTGAACGCACATTTTGATTTACGCAATCATGAACAATTCACTCCTACCCTTAAAGAGTTTGAAAACTTTGCCCGTACTGAAAGAGTACAGGAGAATGATAACTTCCGTATTCAGTGCTTTTTGTATATAGCACAGGCCAAGATCAACCAGCATTTTTTAAAAGGGACTTTTCAACAAGGGTTGCAACTGGTTCCTGGTATTGAAGAAAAACTGGAAGAATATCATTTATTTATTGACAGGCACCGAGTACTGGTTCTTAATTATAAAATAGCTACCCTGTATTTCGGAAGTGGCAATTACGATGCCTGTATAGATTACCTGGTAAAGATCATAAACGAGTCGGTAGACCTCAGGTATGACTTACAATGCTATTCACGCTTGCTGCATTTATTGGCTCATTATGAATTAGGTAATTACGAACTATTACAATACCTCACGAAATCGGTGTATCGGTTTATGGCTAAGATGCAGAATCTTACCAATACAGAATTGGAAATATTAAAATTCCTGCGGCGGACATTTCAGATTCCACCATTCCAAATGAAACCTGAACTGGAGGTTTTCCTGCAAAAGATCAAAAAGTTAGAAGCAGAGCGTTACCAGACAAGGGTATTCGTTTATCTTGACATCGTGGCCTGGGTGGAACATAAAGTGTATAATAAATCTATGAGCGCCGTGATTGGTGAAAGATACAACGCAAGGATAAAAAGGAAACAAAAGCAGTTGTGACACCACTCATAGAACATTAACTTTTGATCATTGGTTTTATAAGTAAAGCTAGACTCATAATCATGTTGCAGGTTATTCTTAATTATTATCAGCTATACAGGCAGGTGGATTGCCATCACGGTTATAGACGAAGAACATAATTGATAAAGCCACCCGAAGGCGGCTTTAAAGCTGTGGAGAATATCGGAGTCGAACCGACGACCTCTTCCCCGAATGCTTTCGGGGCATGCATGCGCTCTAGCCTGAGCCTGCAATCAACCATTCAATATATTTCCTGCTCTTTTTCCTTTTGATTGAAAGTTCCCTTTTATGAGCTTCATCCCTACTTAGGTATTGCTCTGTATATAAAACCTTCCAATCTGTAGCCGTAGATGTATAAGAAGACATGCCACTATTATGCTGACTGATCCTAATTTGGATATCACTGGTATAACCAACATAATAGCGGTCCAGCTTAGCACTATAGATAATGTAGACGAAGAACATAATTGATAAAGCCACCCGAAGGCGGCTTTAAAGCTGTGGAGAATATCGGAGTCGAACCGACGACCTCTTGCATGCCATGCAAGCGCTCTAGCCAGCTGAGCTAATTCCCCAGTAAGGGGTGCAAAAATAGGGTTTCAATTGATATTCTTAAAGATTGCTGGTATAATAATTTCTATAATTTTTTGAAACAGAAATGCAGAAAGGGAAAAAGCCACAGAAGCAAAGACCTAGGCAAAGCCAATCCATGCCGGGACTCCAGGCAAAGATGAATCCCAGGCCCAAAACGCTAAAGCCACAACCCACTCAAAAATTAGGTGGCAAAGTAGCATTAATAACTGGAGGAGATAGTGGCATAGGACGGGCAGTAGCAGTCTTGTTTGCCCAGCAAGGGGCTGATGTAAGCATTTCTTACTTGCCTGAAGAAGAAAAAGATGCCAGGCAGGTCCAACAGATTATAGAAGAAGAATTCGAAAGAAAATGTCTATTATTTCCGGGCGACATACGAAAGCCGAGGTTTTGTGAAAAAATAGTAAATGATACTGTCAAAGCACTTGGCAAATTGGATATCTTGGTAAATAATGCAGCCACTCAAACAGAACAAAAATCATTACTGAATATAACAGATGAGCAGTTATATGAAACTTTTGAGACAAACATTTTAGCAATGTTTCGGATCACAAGAGCGGCACTCCCCCACTTAAAAAAAGGAGCCAGTATCATTAATACTACATCTGTTACTGCCTACAGAGGCAGTAGTGAACTGATAGATTATTCCTCCACTAAAGGCGCTATACTGACCTTTACCCGAAGCCTGGCGCAAAACCTGGCTAAGAAAGGCATCAGGGTAAATGGTGTTGCACCGGGGCCCATTTGGACACCATTGATTGCAGGCAGTTTTAAAGGGAAAAAGGTGGCCGAATTTGGAAGTGATGTTCCATTAGGTAGAGCAGGAGAACCAGCCGAAGTTGCACCTTGTTACCTTTTCTTGGCAAGTGAAGAAGCTTCCTACATTACCGGGCAAGTGCTGCATCCAAATGGAGGAGAAATAGTGAATGGGTAAGCTTAATATAAATTATTGCCAGAAATAATCTTTTTCAATAGGGTTGTTAGGCACAATTATAGTAATCAATATCATAAGTTCTTTTCTCTCATGGGGTGGTTAATTCAATTAATCTGAGAACATACCCATTGAACCTGATCTGGGTAATGCCGGCGAAGGAAGAGAGATAAAAGGTTCTGGCTGTAAGGTCAGAGCCTTTTTCTTTTATTCCCTCCCATAAAGCCTAATAATCTGCAGTAGACCTTATCTTGTAAGCTATAAATAATGCCATGTTTAAAACTGCAATTGAAAAAGTGGGTCAATTTACCAGGCCCCTTCATTTCATTTCGAATGTTTATGGTGAAAACCTGGTAAGGCCCGGAGCTGCCACATTATTTTTTGTGAATGATGAAGGAGTTGCTATTACCTGTAAGCATGTAACTTCCCTTATAAAGCAATCAGCTCAGATCACCCAGCAGTTTGAAAGCTTTCAAAAAGAAAAAGCGTTACTTCAAAAATCGGGTTCCTATAACAAAAAGATCAAAGATCTTAAAGCTAAATACGGATATGACAAACCTAACAATGCCTGCCAGCTACTTTATCAATTAGTAGATTGTGTTGACCTTAAGTCCATAGACGTATTTGAACATCCTGTGTATGACCTGGCTATATTAAAAATGAAAGGTTTCACTAAACAATATTATACCAGTCATGCCACCTTTGCAAAAGATAGCACTCAACTGCAGCCAGGCGTATTTCTATGCCGCCTTGGTTTTCCTTTTCCAGAATTTGCCAACTTCAGCTATAATGATGAAACAGAAACTATAAGCTGGACCAATGAAAATATAAGAATGGTAAGGTTTCCAATAGAGGGTATGGTAACGCGTCATTTCGGCGATAAAAATGGAAATATATTCGGTGTGGAAATGAGCACTCCTGGATTAAAAGGCCAAAGTGGCGGCCCTCTTTTCAATGCTGATGGCTTGATATATGGCATGCAAAGCATGACCAATCATTTGCACCTGGGCTTTGATATGAATAACCAGGAAATGTATTCAGAAGGAAGAAAAATAAAGATCACCAATCAACCATTATTACATGTAGGTAATTGTGTACATGTAGATATTATCAAGCAATTTTTAACTGAACACCAAGTATCATTTTCTGAAGCCTGATAAACAACTACTTCAGGAAGTCTTTACTAAGCAATACGAATTCCCTGGCAGTTATGAACAGGTCTCTCCCATCTTTTCCACCCCAACACAAATTGGAAGGAATAGCTGGCAACTTTATCAGGGCCAGACGTTGGCCTAACTGGTCCAGAATAATCAGCCCATCCTTATTACACAAATACACATTGCCATTTTTGTCGCATTCTATACCATCACTGTTCTCCTCAGCAAATATTTTTTCAAATTGATTATTATCGGTGTTATACACTGAGATAAACTTTTCGAATGGTTTATTAGAGCAAATAAATAAAAGCTTTTGATCTGCACTCAAACAGACGCCATTAGGGTATTGATATTTATCGCATACCAATTGTATTTCGCCCTGGTTCCAACAATAAACACCTGCGATAGGTTGAAACTTTGAAGGGTTTAATTGGCTTTCCTTTAAACCATATGGTGGATCACTAAAATATAGACGTTGATCTTCATGTAAAACTAGGTCATTAGGACTATTAAATGGCTTGTTATTATACGTACTAATCAATGGTTGCAGTTGTTTATTGGCATAGATTCCAATACTGTGGTTGCCATGCTGGCAAACAAGCAGGATATCATTTTTATCAAAGGCTAACCCGTTAGATCCTGCCTGGTCAGGTTTTAAATCCGGGTTCGCTGGATAATCGGTACCAGCATTTTGCAAAAAGATTTCCTTTTTATTACCGAGTACTATTCTGTAAATAACATTTGCAGGAGTATCACTGAATAAATAATACCCTGATTGGTGCCATACTGGTCCTTCGGTAAATAAACAATCACTGGCCAAAACTTCAATATGAAAATCAGTATTGATGACTTCAGTTATATGCTGGTTATAAACAGTTATGGCTGTATTCATATTATTTCATCAAGGCAGTTAATTTACTCAATACTTTGTCCAGGTCAATACCCTTACCTAATACTGGTTTAAAAAGATCGCCTTCAGTTTGAAGTCTATCCCAAATATTGCGGGCATTATAAGTAGTAGATGTCAATCCTTTTTTAACCTCACTCCAATCCAATGGAGTGGATACTGGCACACCTGGCTTGGGCCTTAAGGAATAGGGCGCGGCAGCAGTTTGCGTTTCCCTGTTCTGCAGATAATCCAGGTAGATCAAACCCTTTCTTTTTGATGGACTACGCTCCACACTGGTAATGTCAGGCAATTCCTGGTGCACCATATTAACCACCAGTTCTGCCAGTTGTTTGGATTGATCATAATTGTATTTTGCCCCGAGAGGTATATAAACGTGTATTCCAGTAGACCCAGAGGTCTTGACATAATTTTTAGCACCAATAGCATCTAATACTTTATGTACCACCTGGGCAACTGAAATAACCTGGTCAAAGCTATTGGTCTTATCTGGATCTAAATCAATCAGGCACCAATCCGGATTTTGCCAGCTTTGTGCTCTTGAATGCCATGGATGCATTTCAATACATCCAAGATTGGCCATATATACCAGAGTAGCTTCATTTGCGCAAACAAGATATTCAACGTTTTCGTTGGTTGATTCACTGAAATCTTCATGGGTTTGCATCCAGTCAGGCACCTTACCCTTCACATCCTTTTGAAAGAAATTAGGACCTTCTATTCCATTAGGATGACGGTTAAGTGATTGAGGCCTGTCAACCATATAAGGCATGATAAAAGGTGCCATCCTGAGATAATAATTGATCATATCTCCTTTTGAAAACTTTTCCTTTCTCCAGTATAGTTTGTCAAGATTAGTTAGCTTTAATTCATGTTTATCTATGGTTAATACCTGGTCTTTTCCAGCCTCAATATCTACCTGCATATTATTTGACCTGGACCTTACCGGGCTTTTTTTTTGAGACTTTTTAGGAGCAGCTTTTGAAGCAGCTTTTTTACCGGCGGTTTTCTCAATCACTTTTTTAGGTTCGGCTTTTTTCACCTTGGATATTTGAGCCATATTTTTAGCTTTTTCAAAAATTACATCTTTCGCTTTCTTATCATCGCGCAATCCCATGAAAATTGGATGGCGGGCCATTCGATCCTTTGTCCATTCCGAAAACTTTATTTCGCAAACCAGTTTAGGCTTCACCCAAGTTGCTGGCATATTGGTTTTGGGTTTCTTAACGAATGGAGATTGATTTGTGATTAATGGTTGAAGCTTTTTAAAAATACTTTCCAGGCTTTTTACATTGAATCCACTACCTGTGTGCCCTATATAAACCAACTCATCTCCATCATAAATTCCTAATAATAAAGACCCAAAATATTTCCTGGTATTCCTGGGTTGGGTAAATCCTGCTATGACTACCTCTTGCCTTTGGTTTACCTTGATTTTAACCCAATCCTGACTTCTTAATCCAACCTGGTAAAGACTATTGGCTTTTTTGGCCATAATCCCTTCCAATCCTTGTTTAAGTGCTATCTTAAAAAAATCTTTACCCTTTGTTTGAATATGATCACTATACTTAATTACTGGATCATCTTCAGGTAATAGATCCTGCAATATTCTTTTTCGCTCCAAAAGCGGCACCTGGGTAATATCATAACCATCTAACCAAATAATATCAAAAATGTAATATTGAAGTTTAGCGGGAGTGTTTTGCCAGTTCTGCAATAACTGGAAATCCGGAACACCCTTTTCATTTACTGCTACAATTTCTCCATCAAAAACAGCGCTTAATTGAAGACTGCTTAATGCTTCCGTTACAAGTGCATATTTATCAGTAAATGATTGCAGCCTCCGGGAAGCTAATTCTACTGAAGATCCATTACAGTAAGCCACAGCCCTATAGCCATCCCACTTGATTTCAAAGATCCATTTCTCATCATCAAATGGCTCGCTGATCAAAGTAGCCAACATCGGAACTACATCTTTGGGCATGCTTGCGGCAAAAGCCTTTTCCTCGCTTTCCCCAAGCAATTCAGAAATCTTCAGGGCTTTTTTTTTACCTGTTTTCTTTGTGGCAACAGGTCTCTTTTTGGTAGTCTCGCTTTTAGAAATTCCCTTATTCTCAGCAGGTGCTTTCTTCTTAGTCGTTCTACCTGTTTTCTTAGCCGGGGCTATACTAGCCTCAGCTTCGGGATGGTTCGGAACTGTTCCATTTTCCTCTGCCACCTGGGCAATGGTCTTACCGGTTTTTACCGAGGCATTTTGTTCTGTCACATCTGCATCAGTGGCATATTCGTCATTTTTTTTAACAAGTATCCATGATCGTTCGCCTCTTGATTTCATGAGGAACAAGGCAAATTCACCTTTAAGTTTTTTACCCTGCAAAGTAAATTTCAGATTACCGGAATGCAGTTGGTGAAGCAACATCTTTTCTTTCTCTTTTCTGGAAAGACCTTCGCTATGTAGAGGCTCATAAGTGCCTTCATCCCATACTATCACTGTCCCTCCGCCATAATTGCCTTCAGGTATAATGCCTTCAAAATCTCTATAATCATAAGGATGATCCTCCACTGCCATGGCCAAACGCTTATCAGAGGGATTCAAAGAAGGTCCCTTTGGTACAGCCCAGCTTTTTAGAACACCCTCCATTTCCAATCTGAAATCATAATGCACGTGTGAAGCATCATGTTTTTGGACCACAAATCTTAAAGAGCCTTTGGAAGACTTCTCTTTTCCCTTAGGTTCGGATGTTTTATCGAAGTGCCGCTTTTTATTATAAAGAGATAAGCTCATATGCATGGCAATGGCAAAAAACTTATGCCACTAAAAGAATATCCTTATTATCAATTTCCACTTATATTTTTAAAAAGTGACTACAGTCTTGGCTTTAACTAATAGATCCATAAATAGTATATACTCTCCAGCATGAAACACTAAATATGAATAGGAAATGGAACTTAAAACTTCCTGGATAATTGGAGGCATAAAAAAAGAGCCGCTCCGCGACTCTATCTCTTTTCATAAGACCCTTTTTAAGCTGTCTTCTTTTTCGTTTCCAGGCTTTGTTTTAGCACCTCCATCAGATCTTTGACAGTTGCGGTAGCTTTTTTAGGCTCTGCAATATGAATAGATTTTCCAGCCGCTTTTGCTTTTATCACTTTCTTCAGTTCATTTATATAGGTATCCTTAAATTCTTCAGGCTTGAACTTTTCAGTAAGCTGGTCAATAAGTTTAACCGCTAATTGAAGTTCCTTGGCACTGATCTTTGCCGATTTTGGAGCTTCTACTTCCGGAACGTCCCTGATCTCTTCGTGATACCGCATTTGATTTAATAATAATACACCATCCCTGACTTTTAAGGCACATATATGCTGCCGGTTACGTAACATGAACTCTGCCAGTCCAACTGTTTTTGTTTCTTCCAGTGCTTTGATCAATAAATGATATGATTTAGCAGCACCTTTATCCGGTACCAGGTAATAAGGCTTCTCGTAATAAATGGGATCAATTTCCTCCTCTTTGACAAACTGAACAATATCGATAGTTTTAGACTTCTCCGGGCTGGCACTTGCAAAATCCTCGTCTGTAACTACTACATATTTCCCTTTTGCATACTGGAATCCTTTGACAATATCCTTCCAGGGAACTTCCTTGTCTGTTTTAGTGTCAATACGGGCGTACCGAATAGGTGCCAGGTCTTTTTTCGAAAGCATATCAAAGTCCAATTCATTCCCTGCTTCAATAGCACTATTCAATTTCACAGGAATGTTCACCAAACCAAATGATATAGCACCTGACCAGATTGATCTCATAAATGGGTTATTTAATTAAGATGCTGGAAAATAGGTATCAGGCCTGTAGTGGCTGTTATTAAACCAGGCGCTTACTGTATGTATTGCATTTTGCCACCAGGACAATTGGCCAGTTGATTTTGGCTCATAATATTCAGCTTTCAGAATCTTTACTTTAACCAGAACCATCTCATACATAGCCATATGCTTGGCTTCTTGCGGCAATGCTTCCACAATGTTCATTTCCTCGGGGTCTGTAACAACCCAGCCCTTTCCATTTACCTGCAAAAAGCAGGAGCTTCCCTTTTTGAAAAAATCAAGCCTTACAGGAAACTCAGGTTCAAATTGACTTAAATACTGCTTGGGCTTCTGAACAAAAAACCAGACAAAACCATAATCATCCACCTTAAGTGTACTAACCAGAGAGGTAGGCAGCTTAAGAACAGAATCGCTTAGATTAAAGAAGATGGCACTTCCTATTTCTTTGATCTTCTCCTGCAGAAAGCTTAATTGTTGATTGGTAGCCATAAATATTTTTTTGATGAATTACAGAAAGGCTCATTTGTAATGCTCCAAATTAAATACCATAAAAAACAGGTATAGATGACTATCAGTTTGAAAGGTTCATGTGTAAAAAACTCTACAGAAAGCAGCTACTGGAGCGGAATACAGCTACTTGTGCTGGCACTATATTTTATTGTATTAACCCACATTTAATAACCAAAATCATTTCAATTATGCCAAGAAATACAAAATCGTCTGTTGCAGGAAAGACGGCAAGCAAGGGATCTTCTAAGTCCGAGGAAACCATGTTGAAGGAATTGTTCGTTGACGAATTAAAGGATATCTATTGGGCTGAAAAGCATTTGACAAAGGCACTACCTAAGATGAAAAAAGCTTGCACATCTGAAGAACTGGCTAATGCTTTTGATGAACACCTTGCAGTGACACAACAGCAAATTGGAAGGCTGGAAGAAGTTTTTGAAATGCTTGACATGGCCGCAAGGGCCAAGAAATGCGATGCTATGGAAGGCCTGGTGAAGGAAGCAGAAGCCATTATTGAAGAATTACCAAAAGGTTCTATGGTACGGGATGCCGGGCTCATTATAGCAGGTCAGAAAGTGGAGCACTATGAAATTGCAGCTTATGGAAGCTTGGTGCAATTAGCAAAAACCATGGGCGAAAATGAAATAGCTGATCTGTTACAGGAAACCCTGGATGAAGAGAAGGAAGCAGACCAATTGCTCACAGAGCTTGCGGTAAGTGGTATTAATATAGGTGCAGAAGGTGAAACAGAGGATTAGCTTTCACCTGTTATAATAACTATAATTGAAAAAGCCAGCCCTTGTGGTCTGGCTTTTTCAATATATATACTAAACGCTTAAATATGGCATACCCTAATAATCTAGAAGAAAACCTTGATTCTGAGATCAATTTGGAAAAAAGCAAAAACACCAGGAAAAAGGGATTTAAAGCCAGGTTTGAACAGGTGGCAGCCACGGTTACTAAAGCTACAGGTTCTTCTACTGCCTTTTTAATTGCAGTGGGTGTCATTCTCCTCTGGGCTTTTACCGGTCCAATATTTCACTATTCCGATACCTGGCAATTAGTAATTAATACAGGCACCACCATCATCACCTTCCTGATGGTTTTCATCATTCAGCAATCACAAAACAAAGATTCCCTGGCCATTCAACTAAAGCTAAATGAACTCATAGCCAGCGACGAAAGAGCCAGCAACCGACTCATTGTGGTGGAAGACCTGACACAGGAAGAATTAGAGGTTCTTAAAAAGTTTTATATCCGGTTGTCAGACCTTGCCAAAAAGGAAAATGATCTGCATAGCTCCCACTCCGTAGATGAAGCCGGAGATATACACCAGTATAAAAGAAGCTCACACCAGGCGCGCCTGGCACAACTGAAAAAGCAACAACCTTAATTATGGAGCAAGTAATTGAATTATCCCACAAAGAATTCCTTAAAATAGATAAAGATTATAGTAAGGCAGCTAAAGTAGCTGACCTGCTATATGTTTCTGATAAAGACCACGGAATAAACAGGCAAAAAAAAGGTGCCGGTTTTGTATATATCTATGACAATAAACCTGTCAAAGACAAACACGAACTGGAGAGGATCAAAAAACTGGCTATTCCACCGGCATGGACCAATGTATGGATCTGCCCTAAAGAAAATGGACATATCCAGGCAACAGGAATAGATGCCAGGGGACGCAAACAATATCGCTACCATCAGCTATGGTCTTTGCTAAGAAATGAAACCAAGTTTCATCGACTTTATGAATTTGGCAAAGTCTTGCTGGCCATGCGGATGAAAATGGAAGAGCATCTACATCAAAAAGAATTGACGGAAGAAAAAGTGGTTGCCACCATATTAAGCCTGATGGAGCGGACTTATATACGTATAGGCAATGATGATTATGAAAAGTTGTACGGTTCCTATGGATTGACCACATTAAAGGACAATCACGTAAAGATCAAGGGCGACACAATACATTTTTGCTTTAAAGGAAAAAAAGGAATTGAACACACTTTAAGCCTCAAAAACCGAAAGCTGGCAAGGATGGTTCAAAAGTGCCGTGATATTCCCGGTAAGGAACTTTTTCAATACTACGATAGTGAAGGCAATCGTCATCCTATTGACTCCGGAATGGTCAACCGCTATATAAAGGAAGCCACCGGGGGTGATTTTAGCGCTAAGGATTTCCGTACCTGGGCTGGCACTTTAAATATTCTGCGGGCCTTTAAATCTATTGGCGAGGCAGGAACGAATACCGATTGCAAAAAAAATATTGTCACCGCCCTCGATGAAGTAAGCAAAAAGCTGGGCAATACCCGCACCGTTTGTAAAAAGTATTATGTACATCCGGGCATTATCAAACTTTACGAGGAAAAAAACCTCGATAAGTATCTGAAAGAGTTGGATAATATTGAGAAACCTGATGACCTTTCAGGCTGGGCATCTGAAGAAAAAGTTCTTATGAAAATATTAGAAGAGTTGGTATAAAGAATAATAGTCCATTCCCATCCGGAAGGATCTGAGGCAGGACTATTATAGTTTATAAATTACCTGCTGCTTTTTTTACTTGCTGATTTAGAACGGGACGACTTTTTTGAAGCAGCTGATCTTGAGGAAGACTTTCTGCCGGTTGAAGACTTCCTGGAAGAAGCACTTTTCGAAGATGAACTTCCCGACCTTTTGGTACCAGACTTTGAAGATGCCTTTTTGGATGCAGTCTTTTTAGATGCTGTTCTTGAACCCGATTTGGAAGCTGTTTTCCTGGATGTACTACCTGAACTCCTGGAAGAAGATTTAGAAGACGATTTTTTAGGTGCTGCTTTTTTAGAAGCAGTTTTTCCTCCTGTTTTCCTGGAAGTACTTCTCCCTGATGATGATCCCGATTTCTTTGGGACCTTCTCCCCTTTTTCCCTGGCTTCTGAAAGCCCAATAGCTATTGCTTGTTTACGGGATGTTACCTTTTTCCCACTTCTACCGCTTTTCAATTTTCCTTGATGCATTTCATGCATTACCTTTTCCACCTTTTTGCCGGCTCCTTTTGAATACTTAGCCATATTTAAATGTTTTAAGGGTTATGTTTCATTGATATAATTTTTATACCCTCACTTATATTGCAGAGCTGTAATGAATTTTTAGAGAAAGAAAAACAGTTTGTTCAGGTATGGTTTTTTCATCAATATTTCAATTAAAATAAGAGATTTATGGAAAATGAAAAAGTTATAGGAATATTGAACGACCTGATCAAAATAAACCAGGATCGAGTGGTGGGATATGAAAAAGCTATTGATGAATTGAAGGATGAAGATGCTGATTTACGAACATTATTCCAGCGTTATATTACAGAAAGCCGGCAGTACAGCCAGGAGTTGACCCAGGAAGTAAGCAGGCTTGGAGGTAGCCCGGTTGATGGAACCACTAATTCCGGAAAGATCTATAGGGTTTGGATGGATTTAAAAGCTACCATCACAGGGCATGATCGCGAAACGGTACTGAACAATTGTGAGTTTGGTGAGGACGCTGCTCAAAAAGCTTATGATACTGCCCTGAATGCAGATGTTGAATTTGAACCCTCTATCAGGGACCTTGTTGTTCGCCAGAAGGCTTCCTTAAAAGTGGGACACGATGAGGTAAAGAGACTAAGAGACATGCATAAGGCCTCTAAATAGCCATTCCCAATATAAGCTTGAAAAGCCTCGGCATTTCCGGGGCTTTTCCTGTACTTAATATAAATGGAGAAATGTAAACCCAACCAATCTCTAGTTTTGGGGAATTTACTACTCATGCGCCTAAAGTTCTGATTGGTTCAGCTTAAAAATAATCTGGCAAACATTTTTGTTCTAATAAGTAAATACAACACCATGATCATGAATGAAAATAACAGTATGCCTTACATGAAAAGTCTGGCCAACTGTTTAACCCATATGGTCAATGATGGTTATACTGAAGACTTCACCGTTACAGAGGAAGGACTGAGATCCGTGCAACATCTTAATAGTTATCAACCCGAAGAGATCCAGGTGGTCAATTTTTACCGGTTTGAAGGTGAATCTGACCCAGATGACAATGCTATTCTCTATATCATTGAAACCACAGATGGCATTAAGGGAACCCTGGTCAATTCTTATGGAACTTATAGTGATTCCAGGATCTCAAATTTCATGAAGGACGTAGAAACCATTAAGAAAAAAACAGTAAAGAATTAGTATGATCACCGTTACAAGCCATCAAACCCAGGCATGCTTTGACGCCTGGATCAACTGCGAGAACCTGCTGGTTTCCTTAGCTGAAGTAAAAAATAGTTTTTCCCGTAAGTTTTCTAAAGTGGTAGACGAATGTGCCATGATCTGCATGGGCACCTTTCATGCTATTAAAAGCTACTCCCCCAACATCAGCAAGTTTGCTTTACTATGCGTGGGTATCTGTGAAGAATGTGCGGAGATATGCGAAGAAAGACCCGAAGAAAGGTTTAAGGAATGTGCACGCATTTGCAGGGAATGCTCTCAGCGAATCAGCACGCTTGCTTATTCTTCCAATCCATAGTTAATATATCTTATTATTTGATAGAGCCCCAGAGGCTCTTTTTTTATGTCCAGGGAAAAGAGGTCAGAAAGAAAAAATGGCCACAGTGGAGACTGTAGCCTTGCTGATAGAATGGACCGTGTATATGAGAAAGACTGAATTGACTTTTTTATGCCCTCCTGATAATTGCCAGTAATAATGCAATAACAGCAATGACTATCAAAATATGTATTAATCCGCCGGCACCCCAGGCAAACACTCCTAACAACCAACCAATAATCAAGATGACAGCGATGATATAAAGTACGCTTCTCATTGTTTAATATATTTCTGATTTACAATTACGAGGCTCGTTATAGAATAAGAAAATATTTTGCCATAATATTTACTAGGCAAACGCCCTGCTTTTTGTAGAAGATTCATAAACTCCATTTTATTTCGTGTACAATAATCCACATCACTGCTCAGCCTGATTTTTTATTCCTCTTTTCTGGTTTATCTTGAGGTTTAAAGGCAAAAGCGAAACGATGAAAAGGCTTGGAAAAATGTTTCAGTTGATTGGAAAAGCAGCATTGTCTTTTTCGGATGACCATGGGTTCAAGCTTAGTGCATCCCTGAGTTATTATACCATATTTGCGATGGGGCCTTTGCTGATCATTATTATATCCCTAGCGGGCATTTTCTTTGGGAAAGATGCAGTACAGGGTGAGATCTACCATGAAATAAATGGTGTGGTGGGCAATGAGGCAGCCGTTCAGATCCAGGATATCATTAAGAACATTCAGCATACACATGCTACTGTTGCAGGAGCTATTATCGGTGGTATCGTATTAATATTAAGCGCCACAGGGGTGTTTACCGAAATGCAGGGTTCCATTAATTTTATTTGGTCTGTTAAGGCCAATCCTAAAAAAGGATGGTTGAAATACATCATAAACCGCTTAATCTCTTTTTCCCTGGTGTTGGTTCTCAGCTTTCTTCTTCTGGCATCGCTTATAGTCAATGCCTTATTATCGGTACTAAGTGAAAGGCTGATCAAAATCTTTCCGGATTATACGGTTTCATTATTCAATTTTATCAATACAGCCATCATATTGATCGTGATTACCGGCCTGTTCACTGTCATATTCAAAATCCTTCCCGATGCCATCATATCCTGGACTGATGCTTTGATAGGTTCTGCATTAACAGCATTACTTTTTTTGCTAGGTAAAGTTTTAATAGGAATCTACCTTGGTCGCTCCAGCCTTGGTATAACATATGGTACAGCTGCATCTGTTATCATCATTTTAACCTGGGTATATTACTCTTCCATGATATTATATTTTGGTGCTGAATTCACTAAGGTATATGCGCTTAATGCCGGGGAAGGCATACGTCCTAAACAAACTGCCGTATTTATCATTAAACAAGAGGCAAAAGAAATCCCTCAAAGCCGGATACAACTGTAAAGTTCTGATAGGACTGTTGGCACCAGCTACCAATGAGAATCAAAGTGGCATAAATTTTTCGCCCTAAATACCAGTAATAGAGGAATCAATGATTCATTAGACAATCACTGTGTATGAAAAATTTAAGATACCCCAACCTGATACTGGGAATATCCAGTTTTATCCTTTTATTTTTTGGTATTGCCCTCCGGGCTAACGGATTCAGGGGTGGCGACTATGTGCTGGGCCTGGCATTTCTTTGCGGAATCATACATTGGATCTGGGCTATACGCGACGTTTTTAAAGATTTCAGGGTCAGGTCAGGATCTGAAAACAGGATCTTATGGGTCATCCTGGTGGTAATTGTTCCACCCTTAGGTGGCATTTGCTATTATCTAATGAGCAAGACTGTGAGAATGTAATATCCTTTTTGATTAGAAAATTAATATTACCCACCAGCCTCCCTAGAGCTTCTACCTACCGGTAAAAGCGTCATATAATAGACAGCTTCTGCAACATCTTATGACAGAGCAGGAAAAGATATAGTAAATGTAGTACCCTGGCCCACCGTCGAAGTTACATCCACATTGGCTTTATGAGACTGTAGAATGTTCAGTGTAGCTGCCAGTCCTAATCCCATTCCATTTCTTTTAGAGGTGAAATAAGGTTCAAACAGCCTGGAAATATTTTCCTCCGGTATGCCGCAGCCATTGTCTTTTATGGTTACTACATGAGCATCCTTTACATTATCTATAGAAATAATAAGCTCACCCGTTATACTGGGAACAGCTTCTACTGCATTAATAATTATATTCAGAAATGCAATTTTCAACTTTTCCTTATTGGCCATTACATTGCAAGGCTCGTTGGCATATTTGATTTGCATATTTACATGCTGCAATGTGATCCTGTCCAATGCTTCTGTAATACTTTCATCCATGATAGCCTGGAGTGAACATGTATCAAAAACAAGGTCAGTTGGCCTTGAAGTATCCAGCAATTCTGTGATAATATCCCCGATCCGCTTGCTGTTTCGTTGTACGATGTCAAGAAATAGTTGCGATTCATCTCCACTATCATTCGATTGCAGCAGCTGCTCCACCGACATATTGATATTATTAAGCGGATTTCGCACTTCATGCGCCAGGGTTCTTACCAGCCTGCCTGTAGCCCCCAGCTTTTCTATCAAGAGATTAGCCTTTTCGGCACGTTTCAAATTAGTAATGTCATGTAATAACCCCTGGTAATACACTCCTGATTCATCTATGGTTGCCGTAGCGGTTAAAATACAGGTTTTCTTATCACCGGAATTAGTCTGCACTTCCACTTCCAGGTCGTTTACTTCCCCTTCTTCATACATGATCTTTTCAAGCAAGCTCCTATCCGTATTGTCCGATATTAAATTGTACACGGTTCTGTCCCTCAATTCCTGCTTATCATATCCAAGCAATACATTGGTAGCACGGTTCATATCAACAAATCGAAGGTTCTTATCAACAATGAACACCGCATCTTTTGACAACTCAAATATGCTCCGATATTTTTTCTCATTGGCTCTCAGGGCTTTTAAATAAGCCATGCGTTCCAATGAATACCTGATGCACCTTTCCAGTTTGTCGGTGGTCAATTCCGTTTTAATCAGGTAATCAGTGGCACCCATCTGCATAGACTCAATATCTACATCTTTATTACCCTTTCCTGTCAATAATACTATGGGTTCCTCCACATCCAGGCGAACCGCTTCCTTAAGGAAATCAAGGCCCGTACGGGCACCCAGGCGATAATCAACGAAGAAGATATCATATTTACGTTCCTTTAAGTGCTCTAAAGCCTCATTGAACTTATAGCACCAGTCAATTTGCAACTGGTATTCCTGTATCTGCTTCAGGTATTCTGAGGTGATAAAAAAATCATCCTCATCATCATCTATTATAAGAATCTTTATAGGCGCTTTGAAAAGAGACATGTTTTGCTTTTTACCCAATTAACTAAATACATCTATATATCACCCCACCCTTAAAAATAATTTCTCCGGTCATTGCAGGAATAAGGTTATATAAATTCCGGGGATGAGATGCTTTACCCACCATTAATAGTTAATGGCATGTACAGGCATCACATCCCCGGTTAAACTACATCATTATACTATTTATTGCCCGGCTAAACATCCAGTTTACTGACATGGAATCGATCGCTGTTATTTGAGACATTATAGTAAACCCATTCAATACCTGGAAATTCTGCCGACATGACCAGGCCTTATTGATTATTGAACTCCTGGTACTGCTTCATTTTATTATAAAGCGTCTTCCTGTCTATATTCAGCAATTTGGCTGCTTTACTTTTATTGAAGTTTACTTTCTTTAAAGCTTTCAATATCATTTCGTACTCTGCATCTATACTGGCCCCCTTTAATGTGGTTTCAGACACATTCCTTGGAGTGTCAGCAATCTCATTCACTGTAGTAGGAATTGAATTAGTAGCAGCCGGTTCAGGCTGTTTATCAAATTGAAGCTTATTGAAATGAGAGATCTCGAATGGTAGTGAGCTGGCTTCTATTTCTTCACCATCACTTAATAAGGTAGCCCTTTTGATCACATTCCTTAATTCACGCAGGTTACCATACCATACATAGGTCCTGAAGATGTTCTCCACTTCATTGCTAAATCTTCTAATATTCTTACCCAACTCTTCGTTTGTCTGGTGCAGAAAATGATTGGCAAACAACATTACATCATCAGGTCGCTGGCGCAATGGTGGAATGTCAATACTGAATTCATTGAAGCGATGGTAAAGATCTTCCCTGAACTTTCCCTTTCTTACGGCATCCCAGAGCCTTTCGTTACTTGCTATGATGATGCGTACATCCAGCTCAATATCTTTTACACCACCCACTCTCCGCATTTTACGTTCCTGTACCACGCGTAATAGCGACACCTGGATGTCATAAGAAAGGTTGGCTACTTCATCAAGAAATATGGTACCTGTATTAGCCAGCTCGAAACTGCCTATTTTTTGGTTAAGCGCACCTGTAAAAGAACCTTTCTCATGGCCAAACAATTCACTACCTGCCAGTTCTTTAGACAAGGCACCGCAATCGATAGCTACAAAAGGCTTCGACTTTCGTTTACTGCGCTTGTGAATTTCCTGGGCCACTGCTTCCTTTCCACTTCCGCTTTCACCATGTATGATCACTGTATAATTAGTAGGTGCTACCAGGTCAATCTGTTGCAGAATTTGCCTGAACACCGGCGTATCACCAAATATATATTCTCCGGAAACCGTAATGTTGGGAGTCTTTTCTTTTGCTACCACCGGCCTTTCCACCTTTTCCTCTGCACCGGGAGATGAAGGTGCAGTATGTGTTCTTTCTTCTTCATTCGAAGCAGATTCCAGTGCTTTTTTAATAGTCACCAGGATTTCATCAGGAAATAAAGGCTTGGTGATATAATCATAAGCACCCATCTTCATCACTTCCACTGCTATCTTAATATCACTATAGCCAGTGATAATAATTACAGGCAGGTGAGGATATCTTTCTTTTATTTTTCCCAGTAACACATTTCCTTCCATATCTTCCAGCCGGAAATCACACATCACCAGTGAGGGTTCCACTGTTTCCAATAATTCCAATGACTTTTTACCGTTATAAGCTTCTAATACTTCATATCCATGACGCGTAAGAAATCTCTTCAACAAAAGACACATATCTCTGTCGTCATCAATGATTAAAATGGTCTGCATTTGGGATCTTTATTTATTTGGTTCGAAATTAAAGTAACGAAATTATGCCCATAAACCGCGTACATGGGATACTGGTATCTGCAATTGTTCACGGTATTTAGCCACTGTTCTCCTGGCCACCGAAAAGCCTTTCTGTGAAAGTATCTTTACCAGCTGCTGATCCGTATATGGATTGTGCTTATCTTCTCCATCAATTACTTCTTCAATTGCCGACTGTATGACCTTATTACTGATCACCTGCCCTTTTTGGTTAGCTATTCCTTCAGTAAACAGATCCTTAAGTAATAACAGTCCAAATGGCGATTCTGCATACTTATTACAGGTGATACGGGATACAGTTGAAATATCAACACCTACCATTTCAGCAATATTTTTTAAGATCATCGGCTTCAACTGGTTAATGTCACCTGACATAAAATAATCATATTGCAGTTCCACTATTGCCTTCATGATCTTCATCATAGTACCTTCTCTCTGCTGCACCGCATGAATAAACCATTGGGCTGATTGCAATTTATTTTTAATGTACTGGACGGCAGATTTATCCGTAGTTACCTTAGCATTATTCTCAGCCATTTCCTTCCAGGAAGAATTGATATTTAAACTTTCTGAGCGCTGTCTAAATAGCTGTACTTCTATTGAATCGCCACTCCTGGTAATTATAAAATCCGGAACAATGTTTTGATTGATCCCTTCCTGCAATTCACAGACCGGCTTCATCTTTAAACTGGCAATCAGCTTCAGGACTATTTTGAGCTCTTCTTCATCTATCTGGAGATGAGCCCTTATTTTATCCATGTTTCGGTTGTGCAGATCATTAAAATGCTCTTCCAGTAGTTTCACAGCCGTGCGCACATCAGGTCTTTTCCGATTCAACCGGTAAAGCTGTATCAACAAACATTCTTTAATACAGCGGGCGCCAATCCCTACAGGCTCTAATTGCTGAATCTTTAAAAGAATAGTTTCTATTTCATCTGCTTCTACCCAACGGTTATACTTGAACGAAATATCCTCGGCAAGATCTTCCAGCTTTTGTTCCATCAACCCACATTCATTAAGCGAATCAATAATGAACTCAGCCAGTTCAATTTCCCTGGGATCATCAGTAGTAAGCTTGTATTGTTCCTTTACAGATATCCGGTAATCACTACTATTGGTTATTGGCCGCTCGGGCAACTTATCGTTATGAAGTGTGCAGCCGTACTCCACCTTGTAATCCGGAATATCATCATATCCATATTCTTCCCAGTCCTGGTAATCCTGCACCGAATCTTTATTGAACTTATCAATCACAGGTTCAAATTCATTCTTCTGATCCTCCAGCAAGGGATTATCTTCAATTTCCTGCTGTATCCTTTGTTCAAGTTCCAGGGTATTCAGGTGGAAAAAATTAAGTAATTGAATCTGTTGGGGTAAAATCTTTAGACGCTGCTTCTGACCTAAGTGCTGATTGATCATGGTGCTTATTTTGGCTCATACTTCCTAAGACAAGTCTGACACCAAAAACCCAATTGGGGAAAAAGAGTTAGACTTCGTTGAAAATCATTGATTTAAATAGCGGTCCTATAGGCAATAAGTAGATATAAAATCAAGATAATAGCAAGAGAGGTCATCAATATGGGGAACTATCTCCACAAGCAAGCCCTACTATAATCTTTTTTATAGCTGAGACCGCATTAAAAAAGCAACCCTTCCAGGTTGCTTATATGATTAAGGATGAATCCAGTTTATATTACTTCAGAATCTCTTGGCCTCGACCTGTAATCAAAGAATGATGGTACAGGATATCTTTCGCACTTTGGCGAGGAAGATGGATCAGAAATCTTTCTCTCCACAATGGGTTGCCTTCCCAAAGGCATGGTTGGTTTGCCTGAATTGACAGGCTGAACTGAGGAAAAAGTTCTGATAATCATACTGCTTTGCATTTTTAGTGTCTACTGCTATTGTTTTTATAATAAAAAATGTACCATAATATTTTAGCTTATAATTCAATAGATATAGGGATTTTTTTCTCCTTAGTGGAACATATTCCTCAAAATTCTCTACCCAATTATTAATCAATTTTTTTCAAGGGATATGCTTTATGGTACAATTCTTTAACTATTATTCTTGAAGATTTATTAACCATACAAAAACTATAACTTATGCTACGCTGGACAATTATCTTTTTAGTGATCGCCATTATCGCAGCAATATTCGGTTTTGGTGGAATAGCTGCTGGTGCAGCTTCTATAGCAAAAATTCTTTTCTATATCTTCCTTGTATTGTTTGTGCTTTCTTTGATCGCAGGCGGATTTAGAAGAGTAGATTAACTGTAACAATGTTTCTAAATAATAAAGGCGCATAGACATAGCGCCTTTTATTATGCCCATTGATACCCTATAAAAAAAGAAGTGGCCACCGATTGAACGGAGGCCACTTGCAAACCTAACCCTCTGATGACAAAAAATATGAAATGCTTTCCCTGGAAAATCATTATCCATCCACCTAAACTTTGAGACACCTTCCAGGCATTTCCTTATCCGGCCTGTTCACAACTAATCATCTAACTATCTGTTCCTACCAGTGTTTTTATCATCATTCCTGTTCACTATCGTTATTATCTTTCCTGTTCGAATCAATCCTGCTCCTATTATCCAACACTTTTTCATCAGCACGGTCGTCAATGGGAGATGCTTCAGCCAGGCTATCTTCTCCACCAATTCTCCTGGGTGTCATATCTGGGAATCCTTCATTAGTATCGTGAAGCTTTTCACCTGGAGCCTGGTTAATATTATTCCTGTCCATATTGTATTATAAAATGGTAAAAAATAAGTAACTAAAAACTGTACCTGTTTTGCATGTAAAGGCATGATTGCAAATAATCTGCATTGGTTTAACAATATCCCTGCAGATTATTAGCTGAAATATTCTTTTAAGCTTAGCTCGCCGCCTGGGCAGTTGATGCCGTGTCAGCTTTAGGACGAAACTTGGCAAGAATGGAACTGATCTTTTGCATCATTTTAGCCTTCTGCTGTTCCGTAATGAAATGAGAAGAATAGTTCTTAATGATATATGGTATCAGGATTTTAGTGAACCATCCCGCCCTTGCCAGTAGTATCCTCCTAACCAGAAGATCCACGCTGAAATCCAATCCAAAGTTGGCAAAAGCACCCGTTCTGTCCCGTGTAGTGAACTTACTTACCATTTTCATTACCTTACCTACTGGCTTCAACCCTTCCTTTACCCCGGCAATGTCATCACGAATCAATAATTCTGTAGCTTTCAACTGCGATAATAGTCGTTGCTCTTCCTGCAAAAGATCCTCGTATGTTTTAATCTTTTTCATAAACCTTGCTGATAATGGAATTCCTGATCATAGGAACTATAACCTTTTTACGAAGAGCAAAAATCAAAATGATCAAAAGGAGGAAAAAACCGGCTACGCAAAAGAAACCTGCAGCTGGGCTATTCAGTAAGCCGCCTAACCACCAGGCTAAACCGGTAAAGGCAAAGATCAAAAAGAAAAAGGTGAATAAAACAGCTGAAACTGCTATCACAATTCCCGAAGCTGCATTAGATGCCCCAATAGTGGCCTTTGCCTTGGCCAACTGCACATAGGTCTTTACATACTCACTTGCATGGTCTTTAAGATGGGTAGCTTTCGTCTTTAAATCTTCCTTTGTTTTAGTCTCATTTTGAGTTGCAAAATCTTCCATGCCTATGGTTTATAGGTAAAAGAAAGTGCAGGCTAGTTATTGACCTGCGCTTATATTGATTAACTGAAGTTATCAGTTACATTGTTGAATTTATTTCCCGCATCAGATGCTGCCCGGGATCCTTTTCTTGCCATATTACTAACTTCTTCCTTTGCACTGGAAAAAAGATCTGATAAATGATTTGTCCAATCGCCTGTTTTCCTGGAAATCTTAGACCTCAATTCAGTGCCTTTATCAGGAGCTAAAAGCAAACCTACTACTACACCTGCTGCTGCAGCGCCTACCAGTCCCAGTATAATCTTTGATTTTGTTGTCATAATGATAACTATTTATAAGGTGAGCAATTTTTCATGGTAATGTTTAAATAATCATACCAAACACCTCAATTTCAAACCTGTAATAATAATTGAAACAGAATGTGTATCATATACATCAAACCCATAATTTTATGGGATATATTTATTATTGCCCAGTTTTTGGATTGGTATGATAATTTAGGAATAAAGACTTTAGAAGAGCTATGATAACGAGGAAAAAAGTATTAATAATTGATGATGAGGTAGACCTATGTCTGCTCATGAAGACCTATTTCCTGCGAAAGAATTATGAAGTCTATATTGCACATACCTTAGGGGATGGCATATCCAGGCTGAACGAAATCGTACCTGATTATCTTTTTATTGATTACAATCTTCCAGATGGCCTGGGATGGGATAAGTTACCAGACCTATTTAAAAAATACCCCGATATTCAATTTCATTTGATCAGTGCTTTCAGGCCTACCATGCCTACCGAACTGGATGGAGCTAAATTGACCATATGGGAAAAGCCTATCAGCCTCAAATCCTTAGACAATTTCTTTTAATGCGGGTTGTATTACCAGCATTCATCCATTGAAATCATTACCACAAATAAAAAAGCTCCCAATATAAATTGAGAGCCTTCCTATTTATTTAAATAAAGAATATTAATCACCCCAAATCTCGTCCTCTCCTTTCAGCCATTTTTTCACCAGGCGTGTACTTACCGATTTAGGCCTTTCCAGCGGGAATCCAAGAGCCCTGTCCCAACAAAGGCTGGCTAATACACCAAGGGCACGGCTTACGGCAAACAAAACGGTATAAAACTCATACTCCACCATTCCATAATGAACCAATAGTGCCCCACTATGGGCATCCACATTTGGCCATGGGTTTTTGATCTTGCCTAATGATTGAAGTATGGGCGGAACTGTTTCATAGATATTCCAAACGGTTTGCACCAACGGATCGTCAGGCATGTGCTTTTTCCCGAATTCCATTTGTGCAGTAAAGCGTGGATCTGTCTTTCTTAATACAGCATGTCCATAACCCGGAACAACCTTTCCTTCACTCAGGGTTTTTTTCACATATTCAGCAATCTGTTCTTTACTGGGCAGGTCTGTTTTCAGATCTTCCCTCAGTTCAAAGATCCATTTGATCACTTCCTGGTTGGCCAGGCCGTGAAGAGGACCCGCCAATCCATTCATACCTGCAGCATAACTTAGATACGGATCGCTCAAGGCAGACCCTACCAGGTGCGTCGTATGTGCTGAAACGTTACCTCCCTCATGGTCGGCATGAATGGTCATATATAAACGCATCAATTCCTTGAAACTCTCATCCTGGTATCCCATCATATGGGCAAAGTTGCCTGCCCAATCCAACAACCCGTTGGGCTGAATGTGGTCGCCATTCTTATATTTTCTGCGATAGATATAGGCAGCTA
This sequence comes from Bacteroidota bacterium, assembly GCA_023415275.1. Lineage (GTDB taxonomy): Bacteria > Bacteroidota > Bacteroidia > Chitinophagales > Chitinophagaceae > Flavisolibacter. The sequence goes on along the minus strand of JAEZLJ010000103.1, from coordinate 1,666 downwards.
CCCTGGGCAACCTGGCAATAAGGTCCATGGAATCATCAAAAATAGCATCCCAGTATTCCTTTTTATTCATGCCTGCTGCATACTTCTTGGCAAACTGGCTTTCAGTTTGCAAAGCCATGATGGCCACCACAAACTGCGTCATGGGGTGAGCAGTAACCGGCAATGCTTCTATAGTAGCAAATACATGATTGGGCACATGGCTCCGGCGTTGCCATACTGATGTTACATGTTGCACATCTTCATCTGTTGGCAACTCACCCACCAGCATCAAATGAAATAAGCCTTCGGGCAAGGGTTCTGAGCCTCCATCAGCCTTTGGCAACTTTTCCTGCAATTCGGGAATGGAATATCCACGGAAACGAATGCCGTCCTGGGCATCCAGCAGCGAGGTTTCTGTCACCAGCCCGGTAATCCCCCTCATTCCCTGGTAGATCTGCGAAAGTTGTACTTCGCCTATCACTTTTGAACCATGTTCCTTTAAAAGATCTTTGATTTCTGTTGCAAGCACATCCGCTTTTTCTTTAAACCTGTCCTTTATAACACCCATTTTTACATTTTTTCTTGTTAGAGTAGGTTAATCGTTAGGCCCCTAAAGTTATAGAATGAGGTTGTTGCAACAAAAAAAGCTGAGAATTAAACGATTAGGTCTCTTGTATCTGGTGCCCCTGATGAAAACTTATCATTTTCTTTTCAGCTATTCTTCCAATTATATATTTACTTCGCTTTCATGCTTACCAAGATCGACTGGTACATACTGCGCAAGTTTATAGTTACTTTCTTTTTCTGCATGCTCATTATGACCACGCTGGCCGTGGCCATTGATATCAGTGAAAAAACAGACGATTTTGTAAAGTCAGGTCTTAGCAGCAAGGAGATCTTCTATGACTATTACATAGGATTCATACCTTTTATCTGGGGCATGCTCTATCCCTTGTTTGTATTTATAGCCGTTATCTATTTCACCAGCAAAATGGCCCTGAAGTCTGAGGTCATTGCCATATTAGCCAGCGGCACCACTTACAACCGGTGGTTAAGACCCTATTTCATTGGCGGGTTGTTCTTTGCCATAGGATTATTTTTTGCTGCCCGTTATGTGCTTCCACGAGCCAATGAGATCAGGAGCCGGTTTCAAACCACCTATATCGATAACAACGGTCCCAATCCTAATTTTAGCAGCAGTTCCATTTACCGTCGGATTGACCCGGTAACCTATATAGGCATCAAAAACTATGATACTGCCTCCAAAACCGCCGCTGGTATCTTTATCAACAAGGTCCGGAACAATAAAATGTTCTACAACCTAAGAGCGCAAAGACTGGAATGGGATACGGCCAAGCGTAACTGGAAGCTACTTTCGGTGGTAGAACGCAACCTGGATAGCCTTGGTGAATCCATCAGGAATATTCCCTCCATGAATATTGACCTGAAGCTTCAACCCAAGGAATTAAAGGTGGATAATTATTTAAAAGACAACCTCACCACCCCCGAGTTGGAGGGTTTTATCAAAACCGAGGAGACCCGTGCTGCAGAAGGCCTGAATCCCTTAAAGGTGGAACTGTACCGCCGTACTGCCACGCCCTTTACCGTGCTGTTGCTCACCCTCATTGGGGCCACCATTGCCGGACGTAAAACGAGAGGTGGGAGCGGCCTGCACATGGCTATAGGC
>JAEZLJ010000091.1 GCA_023415275.1 Bacteroidota bacterium | reverse complement strand
GGTGAAGGTGATCCAGGCAGATGCTACCAGTGCACGTGGACAGCGAAATGTGTTGGATGGCGAGCTGGAACTGCTCCAGGGGTTTGATTTCAACCGCAATGCTCCTTTGGGAACTACCTTGTTTGCTCCTTTTACAGCAACTATCAACCGGGTAGCAGGGACAACTGATATCACAATAGCAGGCTTTATTCCTGCCAATGAGATCAATGCTCCTTCAGGAACCACGCACCTGAGCATTGTGTCTGCAGGCGTGGAAATGGACTTTGAGGGTGAGACCTTTGTGCAGCAATCTGCGGATAGCGGTATCATACCTTGGGATAATAATGCGTCAACTGGCGTTACCATGACGCATAATCTTACACCCAATTCAACGCACCCCATTTTTTTATTATTGGGTGTGCAGTTTTACCAGGATGTGAATGGGATTAAATACCCATTGAAAAATGGAGCCTATAACTCCCTTTCACTGGTAAAAGTGAGTGGACTGTAAACCTTTGGGATAGCCCTGTAAGGCTATCCTGGTGTTTTCAACTATCCTAATACAAAGATCAAATGGAACTGGAGCTGATACGGTCGTATTTTCCTTGTGGAACGAATGGAGAGCTTTACCTGAAAGGAGAGCGGATCTGCTTTACCATCGAACTTCCCTGGAAAAATAATAAGCCAAGGTTGTCATGTATACCGGAGGGGAGGTATGAGATCGCAAGGCGGTTCAGTGAGCATCATGGCTGGCATATGCATGTGAGGGATGTACCTAAAAGGTCGTTGATATTGATCCATGCGGCCAATGATGCAGAAAAGGAATTGAAAGGCTGTATTGCTCCGGTATCCATATTAAAGGCAGAAGGCAAGGGGTTAAGGTCCAGGATTGCTCTTAATAAACTACAGTCGATCGTTTTTGAGAGCCTGGATAAAAAGGAACCCGTTTTTCTCACAATTAAATCCGAAGGAAATGAAATTGATTAACAGGGTGCAGGCGCCAACGCCTCCATTTTTTAAAAAGCTGCGTACCATTGGACTGATCCTGGCTGCGGTAAGCAGCACCATTGTAGCTGCACCGGTAGCGCTGCCGGCAGTGGTGATACAAATAGCAGGATACCTGGCAGTGGCCAGTACAGTGGCCAGTGCGGTGAGCCAGACTGCTATATATGGAGAATGAAGTATGTATTCTTATTTTGACAATACTACCAAAGCAGGTACATTAGGAGGAACGCTACTTACCATATTTGCCAATATCAGCAGTGCTGACCTGATCAAAACTTCAGTATTGGCTGCACTGGGTGCCATAGTAAGCTTTGGAGTGACACTGGGATTGAAAATGCTTATACGCAGAATCAGAAAATAATTCTTTCGTTTGTTGTGGTGACCTGCGAAAGGATAAAAGAGGCTTCGGCCTCTTTTTCTTTTTGTAGATGTTTACATTTTATTCTTTGGCTCCTGGATCTTTACCTTCCGTTCGTATGGGGCTTTTGAAAGGGCAAATATGGTGGGATCTGTGAAATTGAAAAGTGCAAGAGCTGTCAACTGTTGGAATTTTAAGGTTATTACATTTATTCAGTAAATACAATTATATCTAAGATTATATACTTATCAAAGTGAAAAAGAAATATGCATTACCGTGAAATAGGAAATAGTTTATTAAAAAATTCATATATATGCGGAACTGTACTAAGTGTTGTTGAAAATAAACTTAAACTAATACGTAAAAAAAATTTGAATTATGCTTCATTTAATTAAAATATATGACCAGATATTGAATTCGCATTTGAATGTTTTTAAATCTAGTCTCCGCAGAAAAATTCTCTTAATATCCTTTGGTATTTTATTTCTAATGTTCAATGGTAAAGCTCAAATCACAAAAGGAAATTGGCTAGTTGGAGGAAATGCAACTCTTGAATCAACAAAGTACAGAGCAGGAGATGTTTATAATCAAACCGTTAGTGAAATTGGTGTAAATCCTAATATTGGCTACTTTTTTTTAGATAAGTTTTCGGCTGGATTAAAAACTAGCATTGCTATTCGAATTGTTAAGGATGATCGTGACACTGAACATTCAACCAGGTTAAACATCGGTCCTTTTGTTCGTTATTATTTTTTACCTGTTTCTAATATGGTGAATATTTTGGCAGAGGGTTATTATGGATATGCTACAGGGATTAATATGACCAAGGGAAAAAGAGCTTCCTTTTTTACAGGACCAGTTATTTTTCTTAATAATGTAATTGGTCTTGAGTTTTTGGTAGGATACTCTTCTGTAAAATATAGTAAATATAGTGAGGTAGACAATTCGATATTAATGAATATAGGTTTGCAAGTTCACTTAGAGAAGAACAAATAATAAAACAACTAATAAATATTCCGGTAGTGTTATCAGATTAAGTTATGGGTCTAATAACTTTGATAAAAGAATTATGATTAATTGAATATAGTACCGGCTAAGAAGCCGGTACTATGCGATGCTGCCAGGCGAGATGGAGCAAAGGAACGCCGGCAACCACAGGGCAGCGATACACTACACAAACAAGGGAGCCATGGAGGCAACCATACACACAAAAGGAAACCCAGGGCCTGCGACGACGACCGGCAAAAGGGAAAGAAACTGACATAACAACGATTTAAGATTAAAAAATAAAATGACTGCCTCTCTCCAGTACCGGGTAGTGGGTGGCAGTATAAATGATGGCATGGTGGGAGGGATACTTGTGTTTATGCTGCGCAGCGAATGGATTGTGCCGGTACTATCTTGGCAGGCTATTTTGTTTTTTTAAATGGTTGTTGGCAGTTTTCCCTTTCTGCTTGTAGTCTGTACTGGAATCATTATGAGTTACAATAGTACCCTGAACTTCAGAGATCTTACACTCGAGTAAAATATTTTTAAAGAAAAAAAGAAAAGGGAAAAAGAAAAAAAGAAAGGACGTAAGTGCAGGCGGCGAGGGCAGGAAAGCAAGGAGGAACGGAATAAATGTTGGCTTTGCGCGAGGATAATGAGTTTATGCCGTAGTTCCTTGCTTTACTGATTTTACAAGATGTGTGTTAGCCGCCTAAATTGGTTGTGGTAGATTTTCTTTCAAAGATTTTAATAAAAGGGAAAACAATTTGAACCTAAAAACTAATGCCGATTAGCCTGATTGAGCAGATAGCACTTCCAGTTTTTAGAAAAATGGAGTATCATTACGGCTCTTTGTTATGCGTATCCCAAAACAACTGCTTATTATCTTAGGCTTATTTATTTCATTTCATTCATTTGGTCAAAAGGAATGGTCTAATTGGTATTTTGGTCCTACAACTTTGTTTAGCTTTTCAAATAATAACACTCCCTAAGTGAAAACGGATTTTATTAATCCTATTCCAAGTTATTGGTATAGTTATTATTACAATTCTTATAATGGAATTTCTTATTCTGATCCTGTAACCGGTGAAACAAAGTTTGTTTTGGCAGGACGAATGTTATATGATAAAAACTATGATTTAATTCCATCGTCCCTAGATTTGAGAGTTTGTCCCGGGGATAAGGAAGCTTATCATATCATTCCATTTCACAATGATCCTAATAAATTTTACATTGTTCAATTCCAGGATTTATCTGCTGATATCTTAGCAGCCGAAACAGGTTTGCAAGTTCGCTGCCCCAATGCAATTGGGTTGGGTTATTCCATACTGGATCTAAGTCTTAATAATGGGTTGGGAGATTTTTCAACCATGAACACTGTTTTGAAAACAGGTCTACCGGGAGGTATAACAACCATTCGGCATGCCAATGGTAGAGATGTTTGGGTGATTGTCCATGGCTGGAATAATAATGAGTTTTACGCTTACCTATTTACAGATAATGGTGTTTCAAGTCCTGTAACCAGTACTATCGGGCCTGTAATTTCAAGAAGCTCTGCATCTTTTGGCGGTATTTTATCTGCTTCACATGATGGAAAAACTATTGCCGCTCAAATTACAGGTACAGGTTTTTTAGACTTATATGATTTTGACAATTCCACCGGAACCCTTACAAGAGTTAAAAGCTTGAATACACAATATCCAGCTCATAGAATGGTATTCTCTCCTGATGATACCAAGCTTTATTATTTGGGTTACTATACTATTCCCGGTGTTTACCAATTTGATCTGGATGTTACTGATGTTCAGGGATCTTTAGTTAAAATAGCTGCAGATTCTACAGGGACCATGTATGATATGGAACTAGGGCCCAATGGAAAGATTTACATTGCCGGGCGTCAAAAAAGCATTGATAATAATACGCAATATATTTTGCCTGTAATCAATTGTCCAAACCTTGCTAAGTATGCCTGTAACTATGATGCAGATGGTTTCAAACTGCCAATGAATCATAGTTACAGTCAATTTACAACTTTCATTAATGACTATGTGCAACAGTCAAAGGCACCCCGGGCAACGGAATTTTCATTAGGTAAGGATACTACTATATGCTTTGGAAATTATAAACTTTCAGCACCAGAAGGGTGGCAGTATTACCGATGGAATACGGGAGAGACTAGCCGGGAGATCACAGTTTATGATCCTGGAATTTATTATGTTCTTGCTGGAGATTTGGGTTTTTCATGTCCAACAGCTTTTGGGTCAATTGAGTTAAAAAATGCTGCTAAGCCTCTTGATCTTGGAAAGGATACAATATTATGTCCTGGGATTTCATATACTATCGAAATTCCTGATGATTACTCCAGCCTAGTATGGAGTGATGGTACCTCAGACCAAATCAAAGTGATAACCAGTAGTAATACATACTCACTTATTGGAAAAGATCTGAATGGCTGTACTACCAGGGACACAGTATCTATTGGATTTAAATATGATCCCAAAGCAAATTTTGGCAAAGACACTACACTATGTGATGATCAGACTTTGCTTTTGCAGATGGAACCAAGACCTACCTGGTTTATGCAACCTGCAGATTACCAATGGCAGGATGGTTCTTCAAAAGATACCTTTAGGGTAAAGCAACCCGGAAATTATTGGGGAAAGGTTACCTACCAGGGATGTACTATTAGCGATACTATTCATGTAGAATATGTTAGTGCCCAGGCAATCAGTTTAGGTTCAGATACAACTTTATGTATTGGTGATAGTTTGATTCTTGAAGTACAGGCTTCCGGCGCAGAAATATTGTGGAGTACCAGCGAGACAAATCAAAAAATAACCGTCAAAGAACCGGGTGAGTATTGGGTTCGGGTAAACAATGTAAATTGCACCGTTTCTGACACAATTAATGTGAGTTTCCAAACAAAGCCATTGTTTTCTTTAGGAAATGATACAGTACTTTGCGATGATCAAAAACTGACATTATCGAGTTCCTTAACCAATGCTTCATTTAAATGGCAAGATGGTTCTGCATCCTCTTCATATACAGTATTCAACCCGGGTTTGTATTGGTTAAAGGCAACTGTGAATGGTTGTAGTAAAACTGATTCTGTATCTATAAGTTTTAAGCCTAGGCCATCACTTTGTTTGGGAAATGATACTGCAATTTGTAATGGGCAGACATTGTTGTTAAATGCATATGATCCTACTATTCAAAATTATTTATGGGGCAATGGTTCTAGGCAGTCAAGTTATCTTGTAAACAAAGCTGGGGCTTACCATGTTCAGGTAACTGGAACAAATGGATGTTTTATTAGAGACACCATACAGGTAAGCAGTAAATCATTACCTGTCTTTTCACTTGGCAGAGATACAATTCTATGTGAAAATGAAAACCTGCCTCTACATTTCAACCTGCCTAATGCAAGTTATTTGTGGAGTTCTGGAAGCCAATCAAGTAACTATATAATTTCAAAGCCTGGAGTATTTTGGCTGCAAGTTTCTCAAAACGGATGTGCAAAAAGAGACAGCTTGATTGTTGGTTATAAGCCTTTGCCAATTGTTGATTTGGGAAATGACACTACATTATGTGAAGGTGCGGTAAAGTTGCTAAATGTATTCAATCCAGGAGGGGTATATCAATGGCAAGATCAAAGTTCTGGACCTAATTATATAGTTAATAAGGCAGGCATATTTTATGTGACCGTAGACCTAAATGGCTGTATAAAAAAGGATTTTGTAGATATAAAATATCTAAATAAACCAAGATTGAATTTAGGAAGCGATACTTCTATATGCAATGGGCAAGAACTTAAGCTAGATACCAAGATCAATAATGCTACATTCAAGTGGCAAGATGGATCAAGTTTACCTTTTTTTATTGCAAAAAATGCTGGTTTGTATCAAGTTACAGCGACTAATGAATGTGGAAGTTATTCCGATGAGATTTCATTAAAAGCAGGGGTTTGTCAGCTTTTTATGCCAAATGCTTTTACACCCAATCACGATGGATTAAATGATATATTCCGGGTTAAAGACCTAGGCTTTATCAGAACATTTTCAATGGTAATCTATAACCGGTGGGGAGAAATTGTTTTTAAGACGGAAGATCCCGTCAAAGGATGGGATGGTAAGTATAAAGCCATTATGCAGCCAAATGGGAATTACATATGGCAAATCAGTTTAACTACAATAGATGGTGAAAAGGAAACTGCATATGGAAGTGTGCTATTGATCAGATAGTTTAAAAAATTATTTTTTTATTGCACGAAATACTACGGCAGACTTTAGTCTGTATCATTATTAATTTTTCTTCTAAATATCACTACGGTGACGCAACTTGTGTGAGGGGTCAAGGTAATAGCGCCTGCGGCTAAAAGAAGCGTGGCTGCCCCGGGGAGTAACCGGGGCTGAAGCCTGGCAGCGTAGCGAGCCATGAAAGCCGCCGGAGAGAGGAACGAATGGAGGAGGCTGCGAGCCCCCACGAAGGGGCTGGCAGTAAAGTGCTGAAGGATGAAGCACGATGCCAGCTCCATAGGAGGCCGCTGGAGCTATATTTCCCGAAGGGTGCGTAAGCGGCCGAACTATGCGAGGGAGCCTTAGTGCTGCTTTGCGAAGCGAGGTACGTAGCGAGCAATTAGCAGTCACAAGGCGAAGGAAGCCGGAGTGGGGCGCAAGGCGAGCAAAATTATTGGCAGCAGGTGGACTGAATGCTACTGAAGTGAATGAAGGCCGTAGTGGAGCGTAATGGAACCCAGTGAGTATTGTAGGGTGGTTAGCGAAAGGATTTGTGCAGCCTTGTAGACTTGCTTGGTGCAGTATGACAGGCTGCCAAGCCTTATAGCAAATGGCCAGGCTACGAACGTGGTGTAATGGAGCGTAACGGAGGACGTAATGAACGAAGTGGCATGAAGGACACAGGAGCTGCCGTGACGAATGAAGGCGGAACTGCAGGCAGTGTGACAAACTGCGAAGCGAAGCGGAGCACCCTGAGGGGCTGAGCTCGTAGCCTGCGGAGGGTCAGACCCGGAAGGGCATTGCAGCTGCAGCAATACCATAAAGAGACATAAAAGGATTTATTGCTGGTGCTGCAATGGTTTGGCGCATCTGCTTGCTGACGCCGAATGAGGAACACCTTATTACCTTGTGGGGTGGTTTTTAGGTGAACGAGAGGATCTTTTAGGAAACGTGCTGAAGACGCTTATAGATAGGGTGACGATGATAGAATACTCAAACGATTATTGATTATGGATATAGTTTTTTAAAAAGACTAAGGATAAAAGATTAACTGGATTGTTTCTACGTGGAATATTCTTAGGAAATCGAGGTTTGATGGAAACAGTGAAACTTAAATTTTGGAAACCATGAAGCGTGGGAGAAAAGCAGCTACTGCAATGAACGGAAGAGCGGATGACATAGGGATATTGTCAATTTGTAATTGTTAATTGGTTTAATTGGTGGCACATATATTTAAACACTACTGAGGCAAGCGATGTAGTGAATTTGCAGTTGCTGCTGTGGTTGGCCGAAGGGGACAACAGCGAAAGGCTTTGTGCTTTGGCATGTGCCCTGAGGCCAGAGGCTTTGGTCACTTATTATACTGCATACCTGGTGGCTATACCCATGTACCAAGCTTCAAATTAAAGGCGTAGAAAGCTACTGGACAGGCTAAAAAGGCATTAAAAACATTGCGTTTTTCATATTTCTGGATTGACATTACAGATGGGCTTATGCTAATCTGAAAACATAAAAAACGCAATTGCATCTTATTGATACTGTTGTAGTAAGATGATTTTTAAACCATGTTGCATTTGTAATAGCAGTTGCGTAAATTAGCGTGTTGTGCGTAATTCTATGCTTCGTATAATTTCAACAATACTTGTTTTTTTCCTCTCGCTTCCTTTAAAGGCGCAAACAGTAGATAACACAGTCAAAATGATGATTCAGTCAGCAGATTCAGTATGGATCATCAGCCATGAAGTCACAGGCGTTTATATGAAAGATAAACAAGACCATAGCAAGGAAGTAAAAATTGTTGAGCAGGGAATACTCAGGCGAGATTTGATAAAAGAATCAGTTTTGCTGAATACTACGGATAGAAAGCTGCTCGCTGCAATATTAGTGCGGCCATCTATGGATTACAGAATAGAAATGGCAAAATGCTTCTTTAGTAACCATGCCATTGTATGGAAGAAAGTGCGAAAGTTATCATATATTGATGTGAGCTTTTCCTGTCAGCGCTTAAGAGAATCTGAAGATGTTGAAAATTACCTTCATTCATTTAACAATCGAAAGTGGAAAGACTTAAAAGAGTTTTTCAAGCAAAAAGGTGTGACTTACGAACTTTAGCTTTCCTAAAGGCGTTCTACGCACAACATGAAGTTTTACGCAACAGCGGCTATGAATCTACACTTAAACACAATACCTTTATTCGGCTTTAGAACAACAGTGTGGCTGTAGGATCACGGACTTCCACTGCTGCCTAAAGCTCAAACCGTTGGCAGTAATTTTTATGCACACCCTCCGATTATTTTTTTCTATCCTTTTCTTACTTTTCAGTGTTTCATCGACAGGACAAGTTAATGACCGAGATATTAGGCAAGAGGTTTTAAGAAAAGGCATTGTAAACAAACTATTTGTATTTGGCAAGTGGACAGAAAAAGGTGGAACAGAAACTCATTTAAGATATTTGGGGAAAGTCACATCAAAAGACGGACGAACCTTTAAGATTATGAACTACAGTTGGTTTTGGGGACTTTCTCATAGAGCAACAAGTAGAATACTAATTTTTAATAACAAAAATCAATACGTAGGTAATTATGGCTTAACCTTGACTTCTGATTTGCCAGACAAATTAGAAAATGGTAAATTGATTTTTACCAACAAGGACAACGAAGATTGTGACAGAAACTTAATTACAAGCGTTAGTCTAAAACACGGTTTACCAAAGGAGTTCTTTCTAAAGTGCAAAGGTGATTATGGCGACATTTATACTTTGGACACCCAAAACTGAAATTAAAACTACTGCCAACATAAAGCGGAGTAGACGAAAAGCCCCAAAGAAAAGCCCCGGTACATAGTGTGTGTACGGGGGCTTTTTGTTTTACTCCGTGTTGAACGAACCGCTGCCTGTAGGGTAAT
>JAEZLJ010000081.1 GCA_023415275.1 Bacteroidota bacterium | reverse complement strand
CTACTGTATTATAATACGCAATTAAATGTGCCTTGGTGACACCCTTCCATAATTCTTTTTCAATATTGGTAAGTACTATTTCCCGGCCTTCCACTTCCAAAGCTTCCCGGCTTGTGATCTTTTTTCGTTTTATAGCATCCCATACATCAGTTTTCATAATTTGAATCATTCAAATAGCAATCCCCGGGAAGATTTACGAACAAATGGATAATCACTATTTGTGAACATAATTATGCACAGGAAACGAGGTTTGTATTTCGTGGATTTATGACCAGTATCAGTAGTCCTGTTGACCATACTTAGTTATAATGGTGATGTATGTGCCTAATATTACTTTTTAAATAATGAAGATATTATGAGAAAGTTATTACCCTTTGCATCTGTACTCTTCTTGTTGATCCCAATGTTAGTTACAGCACATGAAGGCCATGGGTCAACTGAAGGATATACCATTACTCACTATGTGGTGGAGCCAGTACATTTTGCAATTCCTGTTCTTTTGATTGCAGGCATTGTATTCCTGGTATTGCGGATGCGGAAGGCAATAAAAAAATAAATAAACATATGCATGAGCTGTCCCTGGTGGGAAATATTGTATCGATTGCGGAAAACGAAATAGCTAAGACAGATGGCAGATTGGTGGAAGAAATAGAATTGGAAATAGGATCATTGGCTACTGTGGATTTAGGTGCATTCAATTTTGCCTGGGAATATGGAGTGAAAGCCACATTACTGGAAGGAGCCATCATGCGGATTCATCAAATTGAAGGAAGAGCTCAGTGCCAACAATGTAGAACAGAGTTTCCGATGATTGAATTATATGATCCCTGTCCAGCATGTAATAGCTATAATAGTTTGGTATTACAAGGGCAAGAATTAAGGATAAGAAGTTTGATAGTGACATAATTAATTAAATCTATAAATATGTGCGCTACCTGCGGATGTTCAGATAATGGGAATATAGCCTTCAATGAAATGGCACAGCATGAGCACCAGCATCATCATTCACATGCAAATGTGAATTCTCACCAACATGGTGAGAAGAAAATAATAGAGGTAGAAAAAGATATCCTTTCAGGTAATAAACTGCTTGCAGAAAGAAACAGGGGTTACTTCATGGCTAAAAATATATTAGCTATAAACCTGGTAAGCTCGCCCGGATCCGGAAAGACTTCCTTATTGGAGTGTACTTTAAAAGCCTTGAACGGAGAGTTATTATTCTATGTAATAGAAGGGGACCAATACACTACCAATGATGCAGACCGTATACATGCAACAGGTACAAAAGTTACCCAGATTAATACCGGTAAAGGTTGTCACCTGGATGCTCATATGATCCTTCATGCAGTGCAGGGAATAAAGCCTTTAGAAAATTCTGTTTTGTTTATTGAAAATGTTGGCAACCTGGTATGTCCTGCTATGTTTGACTTGGGGGAACAGGAAAGAGTAGTGGTCATGAGTGTAACTGAAGGTGAGGATAAGCCGCTTAAATACCCTGACATGTTTCACACGTCTTCGCTCTGCATAATCAATAAAGTAGATTTATTGCCATATGTACCCTTTGATATAGAGAAAGCCAAAAAATATGCCTGGCAGGTAAATCCATCACTCAAGATACTGGAAGTAAGTTGTACAACAGGTGAAGGTCTTTCAGAGTGGTATTCCTGGCTGCAACAAAAGATTCCATTGGTTCAAACCTCATAAATGCAAACCTGGGAGATCAATATCAAAGGATTAGTACAGGGTGTAGGCTTTAGGCCGTTTATTTACAAACATGCCATAGAAAGGAATATTAATGGATTCGTGTCCAATACTTCGGAAGGAGTTTGCATACAAATAAATGCTCAAAAGGAATCGGCGGAAGAGTTTTATCGTTTCCTGGCCAGTCATGCACCTGCCAATGCTTTGATTACTGGTCAAAGCATTAGGAAGATAAATAGTAAAGATTTTACCTCGTTCCAGATCAGGGAAAGTGTGGGTGCCAGCAAGCCCGATCTAATGATCCCGCCTGATATAGCCATTTGTAATTCCTGCATTTCTGAGATCTTTAATGAAAATGACCGAAGGAATGGCTATCCATTTACCACTTGCTTGAAATGCGGTCCCAGGTATTCAATTCTCACCGCTTTGCCTTATGACAGATGTAATACCACAATGTCTGATTTAACCATGTGTGATCGGTGTTCAAAAGAGTACAAGGATATTTCGGGGTTGCGTCATCATAGCCAGACAAACTCCTGTCCAAATTGTAGCATTCCGATGAAATGGTATAGCAAGGATGGTATTGAATTATTAACCGATGCAGCTTTAATTCTACAGGATATTAAAAAGGTATTACTTGAGGGTAATATTGTAGCCATAAAGGGCGTAGGTGGCTATCTTTTGATTTGTGATGCAACCAATGAAAGTTCAATCAGTTTGTTGAGGCAAAGAAAGCACCGCCCTGCAAAACCATTTGCTCTGTTATATCCCTCTATTGAGATGGCAGGGGAAGATGTATTTCTTTCAGATCATGAAATCAATGCATTAAAAAGTACTGTAGCCCCGGTAGTACTTTGCAGGTTAAGGGAAACGCCAGGAACAGGAATATGCCACAACCTTATTGGCCCGGGGCTCAACAGGATAGGTGTCATGCTTCCTTACACAGCCTTATTGGCTTTGGTATCTTCTGCTGTCAATATACCACTAGTGGCCACCAGTGGAAACTTGAGTGGTTCACCTATAGTTTACACTGATGAAGAAGCATTGCTTTCTTTAACCGAATACGCTGATTACGTGTTGACTTTTGATAGGGAAATTGTGGTTCCCCAGGATGATAGTGTGATGCAGTTCAGCTCAACGGGTCAAAAGATCATCAATCGCAGATCGCGTGGACTGGCTCCCAATTACCACGTCAATCCTTTTAACTTTTCCGGGGGAATCATAGCTATGGGTGCCGAACTCAAAAGTGCCTTTGCCCTGGTTGACGCTGAAAACCTGTACATAAGTCAATATCTTGGCGACCAGCAGGATTATGGTGCTCAAATAAGCTATAAACATACCCTCAGGCATCTTACAAGCATGCTTCAGTTCATTCCTGAGATTATAATTGTAGATAAACATCCCAATTATTCAGTATCAGATTTTGGCAAGACATGGGCTGACCAAATACAAGTGCCTCTAGTAGAGGTCCAGCATCATGAGGCGCATTTCGCAGCTGTGATGGCAGAAAATAAACTATTGACAACCAGGCACACAGTCATGGGTGTAGTTTGGGATGGAACCGGGTATGGAGAAGATCATCAAATCTGGGGAGGAGAGTTTTTCCTCTTTGACTCGGGATATATGGACAGGGTGGCTCATCTTGATTATTTTCCCTGGTTGCAGGGAGATAAAATGAGTGTGGAGCCCCGGCTGTCCGCATTATCCCTTGTGCTTAATGATAAAAGAAACCTGCCCGGTGCCTTACTGGCTTTCAATGAACAGGAGAGGAGTTTCCTGGAAAAACTAATTACCCAGGCACCACAACTTTTGACTTCAAGCATGGGCAGGCTTTTAGATGGAATATCCTCCCTGCTGGGCATCGTTCATTATAATTCCTATGAAGGAGAAACTGCTATGAATTTGCAGGCCATGGCAGAAAAATCTGAAGATAAAAGCCTGGATTATTATCCTATACCAAGATTTAAAAACCGGTTGCAGTGGACATATATGGTACAGGAACTGTTGCATGAAAAAAGGGAAGGCATACCTGTCAGTCGCATTGCTTTTAAAGTATTTGTGTCCTTAGCTCATTGTATCAGGCAAACTGCGAGGGTGTTTGGGGTACATCACATTGCATTCAGCGGCGGCGTTTTTCAAAATGCGTTACTTGTTGACCTTATCAAACAAATAATGTCAGAGGAGTACCAGCTTTACTTTCATCAGCAACTCAGCTGCAATGACGAATGTATAGGCTTTGGTCAACTTGCCATGTATGCCATTGAATCCATGGTGACAGAAAAACAATTACTTCACTACCAAAATTGAATGCTATGTGTTTGGCAATACCTGGGAAGATCCTGTCAATAGCCGACTATACTGATGCTGCTTTCAGGATGGGTAAGGTGGGTTTTTATGGAATTGTAAAACAAGTGAATCTTTGTATGGTTCCTGAGGCAATTGTTGGTGATTATGTATTGGTCCATGTGGGGGTGGCAATTGCTGTTGTGCAGGAAGAAGAAGCATTACTTACTTTGGCTTACCTGGACCAGATGAATGAGGTGGATGAACTAACAATTTCGTCTTTATGAAATACCTGACGGAATATAGAGACCCAGGACTGGTGCAACAATACCTGGAAGAACTTCACCGGGTCACCACAAAAACCTGGACGCTTATGGAGATTTGTGGCGGCCAAACTCATAGCCTCGTTAAGAATGGCATTCTGGACATGTTGCCAAGGACTATCACTATGGTTCACGGTCCCGGGTGCCCGGTTTGTGTTACGCCAATTAGCATAATAGACGAGGCAATATACCTGGCCCAACTGCCAGGTGTTATCCTATGTTCCTTTGGCGATATGTTGAGGGTGCCAGGATCAAAAACCAGTTTGCTTGAAACAAAAGCAAGAGGTGGTGATGTGCGTATTTTATATTCTCCATTGGAAGCTGTGCAACTGGCTGTTGAAAATCCGGGCAAACAAGTAGTTTTCTTTGCGGTAGGCTTTGAAACTACTGCTCCAGCCAATGCGCTTAGTGTCATTCATGCGCATAAGCGACAGTTACCCAATTATTCCATATTGACTTCTCATGTGCTGGTGCCTCCTGCCATGGAGGCTATACTTAAGGATGATGAAAGCAGGATCGACGCCTTCCTGGCTGCAGGACATGTCTGTGCAATTATGGGAATGGAAGAATACTATCCTATTGTAGATAAATACAAAATACCTGTGGTGATCACTGGGTTTGAACCTGTGGATCTATTGCAAGGCATTTTAATGGCTGTGCTACAATTGGAAAAAGGCCAACATCTGCTGCAGAACCAATACGCAAGAGCAGTAAACAGCGCTGGTAACCTAATGGCATTGGAAACTATCCGTGAAGTTTTTGAAGTGAGCGACAGAACATGGAGAGGGATAGGCAATATTCCTTCAAGTGGTTACGAGGTTAGCGAATATTACAAGCAATATAATGCAAGAACTAAGTTTCAATTGTCTGTGCCTTTTGTACCCGAAAACGGGCAATGCATTAGTGGGGCTATAATGAAAGGCTTACAAAAGCCTTTTGAATGCCCCAATTTTGGAATTCAATGCACGCCTGAAAATCCATTAGGAGCTCCAATGGTCAGCAGCGAAGGTGCATGTGCAGCCTACTACCATTATTCATCTTCCAGTATAAACAATAAAGATCATAAAGTAATCTGCAATTCAAAATGAACACTACATGTCCATTACCAAAGTTTGATTTTGACGTGATCACTATGGGGCACGGTGGAGGTGGCTTGTTGACACATAGACTATTACAAAATGGTGTATTTGAAATCTTGCAGAATGACCTGCTAAATCAGCAACATGATGGGGCAAGTTTTTCGTTGAATGGGAAGGTGGCATTCAGTACTGATAGCTATGTGATCACTCCTTTTATTTTCCCAGGTGGAGATATAGGGGAACTGGCGGTTAATGGTACTGTAAATGATCTTGCCATGTGCGGGGCTATCCCCAAATACCTTTCGCTGTCATTTATCATTGAAGAAGGTCTTGCTATGAAGCATTTCTGGCAGGTACTTCAAAGTGTAAAACAAGCGGCACAAAGGTCCGGGGTGCAAATAGTGACTGGTGATACCAAGGTAGTGGAAAAGGGAAAAGGTGATAATCTATTTATTAATACTTCCGGCATCGGGACTATGCATCCCCATGCCCATATTCATCATAATCGCATTGAAACAGGGGACAAGGTGATTGTGAGCGGAAATATTGCTACGCATGGCATTGCCATAATGAGTGTTCGTAAAGGACTTGAATTTGAAACGACCATTGAAAGTGATACTACTAATCTGAATCATACAGTTTCAGGGCTACTGGATGTATTTGGAGAGAATATAAAGTTCTTACGGGATCCTACCAGGGGAGGAGTAGCTTCCGTTTTAAATGAAGTGGCAGAAAAAACCAGGTATGGGTTTGCCATTGACCAAAACAAGTTGCCGATTGATGAAGACGTTGAAAGTGCTTGTGAAATGCTTGGTCTGGACCCATTATATGTGGCCAATGAAGGAATCTTTATCGCGGTGGTAAATAAGGAGGTATCTGATGAAGTGCTATGCCATCTTAGGGATGATAGTGATGGAGCCAACGCCGCAATAATTGGGGAAGTTACCATGGATCATCCGGGTAAAGTGGTGATGAAAAGCCGTATAGGTGGTCTTAGGGTGGTAAATTTCCTTGCTGGTGAGCAATTGCCCAGGATATGCTGATAAAGGCCATGAGCAACAGGAATGATATAAGCATTTGCATGGTCGGTGTGGGAAATGATATACGCAGCGATGATGGCATTGGCAGTTATATATGTAATGCTTTTGAAAAAATGTCAATTCCGGGTATTACTATACTTCATGTGCAGCAACTGGATGTAGAGATCATAGAAGAGCTTTTGCCGTACAGGCATATTTTGATAGTTGACGCTTCTATGGATGGTAATGATGTTGACCTGTATGAATTAGCACATGGAGCGGTAACTCCTTTATCTTCTTCTCACCATATTAATGTTGCCATGCTGACTGCCCTGGCTCAAAGTTTATATAACAAAAAGTTATCCCTATTCATTTGTGCCGTGAGAGGATATGATTTTGAAATGGGTAATATGCTTTCTGAAAAAGCAAAGGCTAATTGCAATCAAGCAATTAGCCAAATTCATGAATGGGTCAACTCTTTGAGATCTTAACCTCTCTCTATTTTTTCTATCGTTTTACCTTTGGCATCGATCACTTCTACCTGCATTGGCATGGCACCTATAGCATGCGTGGAGCAGGAAAGGCAAGGATCATAGCACCTGATTGTAGATTCTACACGGTTCAGCATTCCTTCTTTAATATTATTGCCATTAACATATTGTTTCGCCACTTCTGTAATGCTCCTGTTCATGCCAGGGTTATTTTGTCCTGTAGCGATCAATAAATTCACTTTTAAAAGCTTTCCAGATTCATCTGTTATATAATGATGGAATAAGGTTCCTCTCGGAGCTTCAGAACAGCCGATCCCTTCTACGTAATTCCATTTTCCGTGTGTTTGAATATGAGTGGAAGTAATTTCTGGATCATTCAATAAAAGTTGCGCCTCTTCTACACTGCCTAAGGTTTCTATCAGACGGGCATAATGATAATAGAATGTTCCATGTATAGGTTTTCCACCATTCAATGCTTTAAATTTCTCAAATTCTTTCTGAGCTTCAGGTGTTTTCATGCAGCTGGCTACATTCAGTCTTGCAAGTGGACCAACACGATAAAAACCCTTTTCATATCCCAGCGGCTTATAGTATGGATATTTCAGGTACGACCATTCTACTGAACGCTCGGCTATGAATTCCAGGTACCTTGCAGGATCTAACTGGTCCTGTAAAATATTTCCTTCCTCATCAATGAACCTTAATTTTCCATCATATAATTCATGTTCTCCATTTGGACCCACTGTTCCCAGGTACAGCGATGGAGAAGGAGCAAAGGTGGCCACCATGTTTGAATGCTCATCTTGGAATTTTTTGATGATGCTTATCCCTAATTGAACTGTTTCCATTGCTTCAGGAATCCAGTTTAATAAGGCTATCCTGTTCTCCTCTGACAGAGGATAGGCCATTCCACCCGGGGCTATGCCGCTGATATGTATTTTTTTACCTGTAATCCTCTGGCTTATCTCCTGGCCAAACTTCCTTAACCTGATGCCTTTTAATGCGATATCAGGGAATTTTTCTGCCAGGCCCAGGATGTTTCTTTTGGCAGGATCACTATCATATCCAAGTAAAAGGTCGGGAGATGACAGATGAAAAAAGGACAAAGCATGAGAAGATATATTTTGACCAATATGAATCAGCTTCCTTAATATGTTTCCGGCATATGCGGGTTGAATTCCTTGTATCATTTCACAAGCCTTCACACTTGCTATAGAATGGCTAACCGGGCATATACCACATATTCTTGGAGTGATAATGGGCATTTCAGTATACAACCTTCCTTCGCAAAACTTTTCAAATCCACGGAATTCATTTACATGGAAAAATGCTTCATCAACTTCATCCTGGTCATTCAGCCGTATTGTTATTTTTGCATGTCCTTCTATTCGTGTAACAGGAGAAATCAGGATCTCTCTTTTAGCTTCGTTAACCATATTTTAGTTTTTTTACTTCGCTTAAATCAGGTATTCTATCATTTAAAAACTCTGACAATACATAAAAGATAGCATCAGCACTGGGTGGGCATCCTGGAATCACATAATCTACCTGCACCACTTCCTGTAAAGGATACACCTTGTCATGAAGCCGTAAAAGCGCTGGATGATTGGGCAGCGTTCCCAAGCCGTCATTACTCAAAGCATTGACATAGGCAGTGTCAAAAACCTCATTTAATTGCAGGTAGTTACGCATTCCTGTAACATTGGTCATGACAGCACAATCTCCCAATGCCACCAGGACCTTTGCTTGTTTCCGGATATGTAATATTTCATGCAGGTGCTCATCGCTGGTTACCGATCCTTCCACTAGTGCAATGTCAACTTTAGGAAATGCTTTCCCATCCACAATGGGACATTTTACAATGTCCGCAAGCATAGCTACATCCAATATTCTTTCATCAATATCAAGCAATGACATGTGGCAGCCCGAACAACCGCCAAGCCATACAGTACCTATTTTTTTCTTTGCCATCGTACTTATTTTTCAATCTTTAATAATTTGAAATGGATAGATGTTATGCATCTTCTTTTATTTAGCTTAATAATAACTTTCGGTTTTCCACCAGTTCGCCAATCATCTCAGGATGCTTCTCTAATTGTCCCTGCACCACATCTTTGGACCATAATGCGCCGGTAGGGCAGGCTTGCAGGCATTTGCCACAAGAGGTGCAGGTGATGGATTCGCCCCATGGCGTGTCAAAATCAGAAATCACTCTTACCTGGAAGCCGCGATTCTTTACATCCCAATTGAAGGCGCCTTCTACTTCACTGCATACACGTACACAACGTGTGCACATAATGCACCGGTTGTGGTCCATGACAAAGTATTGATGCGAAGTGTCTACGTTGCATTGAGGGAAAAGGAAAGGATAACGGATGTGATCCATTCCTACCTTATATCCCAATTCCTGGAGCTCGCAGTTTCCATTGGCTACACAAACCGAGCATACATGGTTTCTTTCTGCAAAAAATAACTCTGTGGTAATACGCTGGTATCTCTTGATCTTTTCAGTATCAGTACGAATTACCATGTTGCTTGATACTTTTGTAGTGCAGGCTGACAGTAACTTATTGATCCCCTCTACCTCAACCAGGCAAAGCCGGCAGGCACCAACATCTGTAACACCTTTCAGATGACACATCGTCAATATTTCAATCCCGTTATCCTTACAGGCCTGGAGAATGGTGATCCCTGGTAACACTTTTAAAGACCTTTCATTTACCTTGATTTCTATTGTGTTCATACTTCAGAGGTTTGAGGTACATCAATATGCGTCTGTTCATATTTCCCTATCCTGGTCTCATATTCATTTCGGAAGTGCCGCAAGGTGCTCAATAATGGATTTGGTGCTGATCCGCCAAGCCCGCATAGACTTGCTTCTTTTACATATACAGCTAATTCTTCCAGTCTTTCCAGGTCTATCCTGGAGGCATTATTATCGCAGATCTTTTGCAACAGGTCATGCATCATTTTGGTACCCACCCTGCATGGCACACATTTGCCGCAACTTTCATCCATGCAAAACTCCATGAAGAAGCGGGCAACATCCACCATGTCTGAAGATTGATCCATTACGATCAATCCACCTGATCCCATGATAGATCCCAGGTTAACAAGGGCTTCATAATCCATCTTTACATCCAGGTGTTCAGCAGGAATGCATCCGCCAGAAGGACCACCGGTTTGAGCTGCCTTAAATGCTCCTCCACCCTGCATGCCGCCACCAATGTCAAACACTATTTCTCTAAGGGATGTGCCCATAGGCACTTCAATAAGACCAGAATAGTTGATCTTGCCTGCAAGGGCAAAGACTTTTGTTCCGGCACTTTTAGGAGTGCCGATCGCACTATACCATTCGCCTCCATTATTAATGATCGGTGCTATGCCTGCAAAGGTTTCTACGTTATTGATCAGTGTTGGTTTTCCCCAAAGTCCCCATTCTGCAGGGAAAGGAGGCCTGGGCCTGGGTGTGCCTCGTTTGCCTTCTATAGAAGCAATTAGCGCAGTTTCTTCTCCGCATACAAACGCACCGGCTCCTATTCTTATCTCTATATCAAAAGAAAAATTACTACCAAGTATATTGTTGCCAAGAAGTCCTAATTTTTTAGCTTGCTTAATAGCCGCTTCGAAACGCTTTATGGCCAATGGATATTCCCCTCTTATATAGGCATATCCCTTATTGGCACCAACCGCATAGCCAGCTATAGTCATTCCCTCCAGCACTCTATGTGGATTTCCCTCCAATACACTGCGATCCATAAAAGCACCCGGGTCGCCTTCATCACCATTGCAGATCACATACTTCTGGTCATTGACATATTTATAAACTGTCTCCCATTTCAGTCCTGTTGGATAACCGGCGCCACCGCGCCCTCTCATACGACTATGTTTGATCTCTGCGATAACATCTTCAGGCGACATTTCAAACAGTGCTTTATCCAGGGCACTATAACCTTCATATGCCAGGTAATCTTCAATCTTTTCAGGATTCAATTGCCCGCAGTTCTTTAAAACAATTTTTAATTGCCTGCTGAAAAATGGGTCTTCATCAGCATGAACGAATGGTTTTTGCCTCGAATCAGAAAACAACAGTAGGTCTTCAATGGGCTTCTTTTCTACCAGCTGACTTTGAACAATCTTTGAAATATTGGAACAGTCCACTTTTTGATAAATGGTATTCTCTGGTAAGTATTTCATTAATGGTCCCTGGTTACAGGGTCCCATGCAGCCAGTCGGTATAACTTCCACTTCTGATTCCAGTCCTCTTTCAATGATCTCTTCCTGTAATTTTTTCATTATCGCTTCTGATCCTGAAGAGATACATCCTGCTCCACAACACACACAGATCTTATGTTTACCAGGGCTCTTTTTTGCATTTTGCAATTGGGTTGTTACCAGGTCCTTAAATTCTTGTCGGTTCATTTTTGTCCCATTTTATCGATGATCTTATTAATGATTTCATCTGCTGTTACTTTGGCCTGCACTTCATCATCTAATACCACTACAGGCGCCAGGCCGCATGCGCCAATGCACCTGGCTACCTGAACTCCTAATTTGTTGTCTGCAGAGACCTCGCCCGCCTTAAGCCCTGTCTTTTTTTCCAGTTCATTTAATATTGCCTGTGCACCTTTTACATAACAGGCAGTACCTGTACAAACAAGGCAGGTATGCTCTCCCCTGGATTTAAGTGAGAAGAAATGGTAGAAGGTGACGGTAGCATAAATCCTGGAAGGGGGTAGATGGAGTGCCTTTGCTATATATCCAAGTACATTCATAGGTAAGTAACCATATGAATTTTGCGCTGTATGCAGGATCTCAATTAGTGAATCTGGTTTGTTATTTTCTTTTTTTATCCTGGCTGCAAGAAGCTTTACCCTGGGGTCACTGGTGGAAAGTTCATTTGACATCACTGAATTACTTTTCATAATTGCAATAGATATAGAATTGAAAATGTTATACTCAGGTACACAGTCTGAAGAGTCTTTGATGCGGTAAAACTATTCCAGGGCTCATAGTGGTGCTATGATTCTCATCAGTGTTTTTGCTGATGGCGAACAGTAGTTTTATACACGTCAATTGAAACTGATTTGATCAGGTTGTTGTAAATTGAATAGGACCTCAACTACAAAACTGCCTGCAACTGCTTCCGGAGCTGGGCAATTTTTATAAACAATTATTAACTTCAATTGCATGAGGATATTATAGTCATTAAAAACAAAGTGCGTATGAAAACATTACTTGTGCCCTTAGACTTTTCAGAAACTTCAGATAATGCGCTTGAGTTTGCCATACAATGGTCTCTTAAGTATAATTATGACCGTATCATTCTTCTGAAGTCCTTATATGATTCAATGTTTGAATCCATTATTGTTTCCGCCGAATATGGAAATGTAAACCAGGACTTTAAACGTGTTGAAAGAGAAGAAACTTTATCGGCCCTGTATGAACTTTGCCATAAGGTAGCGAGCTCATTGCCTGCTGCGAAAGTGATGACTGCTGTCAGTGAATACCCTTTAATCAGATCCATTATTGAGGTAGTGGAAGAAGAAGAAGTAGATCTTATTGTGGTGGGAAGTGATCACTTCAGTTATTCCAGTGATAGTTATATCTCTGGTCATGTGCTCACCATTGCCAGGTTAAGCCCGGTGAAAGTATTGATCGTGCCTGCTGAAGCAACTTACCATGAAGTAAAGCATGCACTTGTGCCATGTGATTTTAATGCTATCCAATGGGTGGAAAAGTTAAATAGTTTGCCCAGGTCTACAGCCTGGGGCGATGTTTTCATGGATGTGTTGAATGTAGATTCCAGGGAGCGGTATCTCAACCCTGATGATAAGTTTCGGGCCAGTGAGCAAAAGCTCCATGAAATATTAAAGAATTTTCCCCACCAGGTCTTTTACACTAATGAAACAGATATCATATCGGGGATATTGAATTTTGAAGAAAAACATCCTGTAGAAATAATTATAGCACTTCCTGGTAAGTATAGTTTTCTGTATTCCTTAACCCACAAAAGCATTTCTGAGGCCATTTATCGAAATACTAAAAAGCCGGTAATGATTCTTAAATGATAAAATCTTTTCCTAAAGACCCCTTCAGAACTTACATCAACTTCTAGTACTATTCCTTGAGAAAGTGGGACTGGTTTGTGCCTGGGTAGGACCAATTGAAATTGCTTGATACTCTAATATTCAAATCAGTAAACCTTACAATACTGCTAGCTTAATGCACGGTTCTAAAACTTCAAAGCAACAATAAAACTTATGCTGCCATAAAGTCATGGATATTTCCATTCATCAACCAGGTAAAGTGTAAGATAACTTAAGGATATCCTAAGCTTATTTCGACTATATCCCATAGATATCCCAACCATTATATCGTTGGAATATCTATGGGATATCTATGGAATATCTATGGAATATCTTTGGATTATCCATGACTTTGGATGGCTTATGACCCAAAGGCCATATGGTCTTCGGTATTATTTTCTTTTATACTGATATGATTTTCTGGCCCGGGAGTCCTTTTCAGCAATTAGGCCAATATCCAATACTGTCCTGGAAATCCTTATGGCTGCAATTAACCACTCTTATTCTATAAATCATACAATGAATAAGTCGATGGATATCCGGATAAGTCCGTCCTTTATTGCCTGGAGTTTTTGGATAAACTAATATACCAGGTGCACAAAAAAGTTGCACACATATCTAAATTGGATAACAATTATAGACCCTGGACACAGTTCCAAGGGGTAGTATAAGCAGGGTGAAGGACAGGTAAAGGCGCAAAAGTCCATTCTGTAGTTTTAGCCATACCACCAAATGTTTTTACAATTATATTTCTTGACAAAACTTGTGCACAAACCACCGAAAGCTGCGTAAAAAAATCCAATTTTGGGGATATATTGGTATTCAGTGTGAATAAGCGGGATATTAATGTGAGTGTTGACTGAATTCTCTGTGAATTAAAATATTCATCGAAAAAATGATTTTAGTACTTCTACCTGCATTTATATTCGCCGTCTGACTTACTGGGACCATTCAGATAACAATCTGATAACAATAAAATATTAAAGCCAAACTAATTGAAAGCCCCTATAGGTCATTGATCGAAAAAATCAATGGTTTAACTTTTTGACGTACTTGAAATATGGATCTTACTAACCTCAATCGGGATAAAAAAAACAGGCGAAAAACTCCGTTGGATCTCAGCACCATGATCTACGGAAAAGTGCCTCCCCAGGCCAAAGACCTGGAGGAAGCAGTGCTAGGGGCGATCATGTTGGAAAAGGGCGCATTTGATGCGGTAATTGAGATCCTGAAGCCAGAATGTTTTTATGTAGATGCACATCAACGCATCTTCAAAGCCATGCAAAGCCTGGCCAATAAAAGCCAGCCTATTGATATTCTCACTGTTGTGGAAGAGCTTCGGTTCAAGGAAGAACTGGATATTGTAGGCGGTCCCTATTATGTAACCAAGCTTACCAATGCAGTGGTTTCCTCGGCCAATATCGAGGCACACTCACGTATAGTATTACAAAAATTCATACAAAGAGAGCTGATTCGTATCAGCGGGGAGATCATTTCCGATGCTTACGAAGACAGCACTGATGTTTTTGACCTGCTGGACCAGGCCGAAAGCAAGATGTATGAAGTGACGAGTAACCACTTAAAGAACAATTACGAATCTATAGACTCTGTACTGGTAAAGACCATTCAGCGCATAGAGGACCTCCGGCATAAAAATGAAGACATTACGGGAGTGCCCAGCGGCTTCCCATCGCTTGACAAGGTCACATATGGATGGCAAAGCACTGACCTTATTATCCTGGCTGCCCGACCTGCGGTAGGTAAAACAGCCTTCGCGCTGAACCTGGCCCGCAGTGCAGCCTTACATGCAACCAAGACCACACCGGTAGCCTTGTTCTCCCTGGAGATGAGTGCCGGCCAGCTGGTTCAACGTATCCTGTCTGCCGAAAGCGAGATACACCTGGAGAAAATTTCCAGGGGTAAGATGGAAGAGCATGAAATGAAGCAGCTTTATGCCAAGGGTATTCAAAGGCTGGCGCAGGCACCAATCTATATTGATGATACTGCTGCCCTGAACATCTTTGAATTGCGGGCCAAATGCCGCCGTTTAAAAAATACAGCCAATATAGGCCTGATCATTATCGATTACCTGCAATTGATGAGTGGCACTGGGGAAAGGAATTCCAATCGTGAACAGGAGATCTCCACGATCTCCCGGTCATTGAAAGGATTGGCAAAAGAACTCCAGGTTCCTATTATTGCCCTGTCCCAGTTAAGCCGGGAAGTGGAGAAAAGAAAGGACGGTAATAAGATGCCACAATTAAGTGACCTGAGGGAATCTGGAGCTATTGAACAGGATGCGGACATGGTTATGTTCCTGTATCGTCCCGAATACTATGATATTACCCAGGATGAAATGGGCGATAATAACAGGGGTGAAACACACGTTCGTATTGCCAAACACCGTAATGGTTCCCTGGAAACGATCAAACTCAGGGCCTTGCTTCACATTCAAAAGTTTGTGGAAGATGGCGGTGGTAATGATTTCGGATCCTTCAATATGCCTTCCAATTTTAAACCTGTATCTGGCAACGATGGCAATGGAGGGGCAAGAATGTTTATCCAAACCGGAAGTAAAATGAATGATCTTCCGGATGATGAAGACCCGTTTTAGTTACTAACTTCTCCATTATACAAGCTCCTGAAGGGAGCTTTTTTTATTGGTGGTAAGTCATACACAGTTATATAATAAAAAACAATTTTCTTCGCAGTATGGGCCTGCCTTTTTTCTATGTTATTAACCTGGAAGCGCAATCTATCATACTTGACGAAGACACGTCAAAGCATATAGTGCTTGTACTAAGAATGAAGACCGGCGAAGAGCTGCTGTTGACTGATGGGAAGGGGAAAAAAGCTATTGCAAGGATCACAGACGATAATCGTAAGAAATGTGCAGTATCCATTGTTTCATTTGAAATGGTGGAACGCCCTGCCAGGAAGGTTTCCATTGGAATTTCAATTATTAAAAATGCTTCCCGGTTTGAGTGGTTCCTCGAGAAAGCCACCGAGATAGGGGTGCACGAGATATATCCGCTATTATGTGAAAGAACCGAGAAGGAGAAGTTTCGCTTTGATCGCATGAACAATATCCTGGTAAGTGCCATGTTGCAATCCCAACAAACCTGGCTGCCCTTGCTTCATGAGCCCACCAAATTTGAACAGGTGATCCTTTCCACCATGCATACCCGTAAATTGATTGCTCATTGCATCGAAAGTGAAAAGAGGTCTTTAGCACAATCATATACCGGAGATGCTGATTCCACTATTATACTCATTGGGCCCGAAGGTGATTTCAGTGCCAATGAAATTAAACAAGCCCTTGCCCACAATTTTATTCCTGTCACCCTGGGAGATACCAGGTTAAGAACAGAAACAGCCGGGCTGGTGGCCGCCAGTTTATTGTGTATTGCTTATTAATGAGCCAGGTCCGAATCAATAGATTCATCATCCTTTAATACTGGTTCGTGTAATTGAACCACCCTTCTTTTTGCAGATTTTTTCCGCATGGTCATATTCAATACTTCAACCAGGAAGGAAAACGCCATTCCGAAATAGATGTAGTTCTTTAAGTGTAATTGTTCAGCACTTTCTGAATCCCATCCCTCTACCACAAGGCTTAATCCGATCATAACAAGGAATGAAAGGGCCAGCATTTTCAGGGTTGGATGTTTATGTATGAATGAAGATATTTTGGGGCTAAATAAAAACATTATGATCATGGCTATGATCACGGCAGCGATCATGATCTCCACATGTTTGGCAGTGCCCCCTGCAGTGATCACACTATCAAAGGAAAATACAGTGTCAATAAGCATGATCTGGATGATACCCTGCATCAACGAAAGGTGAACGGGTTTCACCTGGTAATCTTCATGGTCTTCACCCTCCAGCTTGCCATGAATCTCCTTCACTGATTTATAGATCAAAAACAAACCACCCACAAGCATTACCAGGCTGGCCAGGTCAAAACCTTTTCCGAAAAGTGAAAACAGTGGTTTGCCTTTTTGTGAAAGCAACCAGCTTAATCCCATTAATAAAATGCTCCTGATAATTATTCCCGAAATCATCCAGGCACGGCGGGCTTTTTTCTTATTCTCATTTTTAAGCCTGTTGATAATGATGCTGACAAAAATGACGTTGTCAATTCCAAGGACCACTTCTAAAATGACCAGTACTATAAAACTTACCAGGCTTTCTGTTGTAAATAGATATTCCATGAATGTGTTTGGATAATTCTTTATAATGCTTTACAGATCTTTTTAACAATAACCGGACCTTCATAAATAAAACCAGTCCAAACTTCCATCAGTGAAGCGCCAGCCTTTATTTTACTATCAGCATCTGCTCCATTAAAAATGCCGCCGCTTGCTATAACTGGGATGGTACCGTTAGTTTTTTCGTGAATATAGGCCAATACCTCTGTTGACCGTTGGGTCAAAGGACGTCCGCTTAAGCCACCGGTACCTATCGCCTGGATTGTATCAAGGGAAGTTGTTAGGTTTTCGCGGCTGATAGTGGTATTGGTGGCTACCAGGCCATCAAGCTCTATCTCTAAGGCAAGGTCAATCACATCATCCAGTTGGGTCCAGGTAAGATCAGGTGCTATTTTAAGTAAAATAGGTTTTGGCTGGGTATAATTTTTATTCAAAAACTGCAGGTGCATTAATATCTTCTTGAGGGCATCCTTTTCCTGCAATTCGCGCAGGCCTGGTGTATTGGGAGAACTGACATTCACTACAAAGAAATCTACATAGTCATGCAAAGAAGTAAAACAGATCTCATAATCTTTCCAGGCATCTTCATTGGGTGTCACTTTGTTTTTACCAATATTGCCCCCTATAATGAAGCGCTGGGTTTTTGTGGTTGCTTCATTCGCTCTCCATTGCCTCAATCGTTTAGCTACCAGGGCAGCACCATCATTATTGAACCCCATTCTATTGATGAGTGCCTGGTCCGCAGGTAATCGAAAAAGCCTTGGTTGATCATTGCCTAGCTGGGACTTGGGAGTGACTGTCCCTATTTCTACAAAGCCAAATCCCAATACCTGTAATTCCTTCAGGTATTGTGCATTTTTATCAAATCCAGCTCCCAGTCCAATGGGATTTTTAAATGTGAGCCCCAGTAAGTTCACAGGTGATTCCTTTGCCTTAAAATACTTTTCCAGGATAGTTTTTATAAAGGGTACAGCGCAAGCCATTTTCAGCAGGTTCATGGAAATGGAATGTGCTGTTTCAGGTGGAAAAAGAAATAAAATACTTCGGATGAACTTGTACATGGGTGAGCGAAGATAGTAATTGGAGAAATTTGGATGGGGTAAATTGGTTGTTGATGCAACTAAAACACAAATTGCGTACTTTTAATTTTAATCTTCAAATATGCAGGAAGCTTATATAGTAGCAGGATACAGAACAGCCGTGGGTAAGGCCAAAAGAGGCGGATTCAGGTTTTACAGGCCCGATGACCTGGCCATTGACCTGATCAGGGGCTTGCTGGCATCTGTGCCGCAATTAGATAAAAGTTTGATTGATGATGTCATCGTTGGAAATGCAGTTCCAGAAGCGGAACAAGGTCTGCAGGTGGGACGGATCATAGCCGCCCGCGCAGTAGGGTATGATGTGCCTGGCATGACGGTAAACAGGTACTGTGCATCTGGCCTGGAGACCATAGCAATTGCCACCGCCAAGATCCGTATGGGAATGGCGGAATGCATCATTGCCGGGGGTACAGAAAGTATGAGCATGGTTCCGACAGCAGGATGGAAGACCGTTCCTTCTTATAGCATTGCCAAGGACGATCCTGATTATTACTTAAGTATGGGACTGACAGCAGAAGAAGTAGCCAGGCAATATAAAGTAAGCAGGGAAGACCAGGATGAGTTTTCATACCAATCGCACCAGAAGGCTATCCAGGCCATTGAAAAAGGTTATTTGCAGGAAGGTATTCTCCCTATGGAGGTAGAAGAGGTCTATCTTGATGAGAAAGGAAAAAAGCAGAAAAGGAAATTTACAGTAGCAGTGGATGAAGGTCCCCGAAAGGATACTTCCGTGGAAGTACTGTCTAAACTGAAACCTGCCTTTGCTGCCGGAGGCTGTGTAACAGCAGGTAATTCTTCCCAGACAAGTGATGGTGCCGCATTTGTAATAGTGATGAGTGAGAAAATGGTAAAGCAAACCGGCCTTACGCCTATAGGTAGACTGGTAGCGTGCGCCTCTGCAGGTGTAGAACCCAGGATCATGGGCATAGGACCTGTGGCCGCCATACCCAGGGTATTGAAGCAGGCTAATATGAACCTGGCTGATATAGACACTATTGAACTGAATGAAGCTTTTGCTTCTCAAACTTTAGCTGTGATAAGGGAGGCTGGACTGGATCCTGTAAAAGTTAACCCTAATGGTGGCGCAATCGCCCTAGGACATCCATTGGGATGTACAGGCGCCAAACTGACCATCCAGGTTTTGAATGACCTGAAGCGTTCCGGCCAAAAATATGGAATGGTGACAGCCTGTGTGGGCGGAGGACAAGGTATTGCAGGTATTATAGAGAAGTTGTAATTGCTGAGCTATGGTGCTGAAAATGAGGTAAGGTTTAGTAAAATACAGCTTGCTATTCAGGGTAAAAATGGTTAAGTTTGGTTACACCAAAAAAAATAACCTATGCCACTGCCATCTTCCTCCAAAATCCTCTACGTGGATGATGATTCTGATGACAGGTATTTTATGAGCTTGTCCCTCACAGAAACTGGTACCAATGCTGACCTTGTATGCGCTTCCAATGGTGAAGATGCCATCCAATATTTAAATTCTATCAAAACTTCTGAATTGCCATCATTGATTATCCTGGATCTTAATATGCCAAAATGGGATGGTACGAAGACCTTGAATTACTTAAAGAAACAACCCCATCTGGCTGATATCCCGGTAGTGATCCTTACTACTTCCAGTAATAAGGCTGATTTGGACAAGTGTACCCTTATGGGTGCAAGCTCTTGTTTTACAAAGCCTTACCGGTTTGATGATTATAAATCTATCATCAATAGTTTTGGTTCATTCCTTGGCCGCTCATAAGGCTTGCTTAAAATATTGAAGTTACCACCAGGCTTAGTTGCAAATGCTTTACTTTGCGGAGCATTTATACAGTAAGGCAAAGCAAGTGAACTAAGTTTGAAAAAAAGGATCATCATACGAAAAGCCATAGCAGGATTGCTGATATTGGTATTTGTGTTGAGTGCCACCCCACAGGTGATTCTTCATAATGTTTTTGCCGATCATACAGATACCATTTCCTGTACACATGGACCTGTAACATCAGATTGTATCCACAGCAAGGGGATCAATTGTCATATGAATGACCTGGTAGTAACAGTTCCCTACCTATTTATAAGTTGCCAGGTTAGCTCCGTTGTTCAGGCAGAACACCCGGTATATTATTCTATTTACCAGACCCATTTTTCAGAGGATTTATTTTCATCCGAGGCCGGAAGAGGCCCTCCTTTTTGCCAGCAATGTAGATGTTGAACACTCTTATTTGTTTGTAAAAATTATTGGATGAAAAAATTACTGCTGTTATTTATTTGCAGCCTTTATACTTTTATTTCGTTTAGCCAGGATATTAAAAAAAATCAGTTGTCAGGAAAGGTCACGGATGCTAAAACCGGTGAACCACTGGCAGGTGCCAGTATAGTACTGGCGGATTCAAAAAATGGAACTTTCTCTGATAGTACCGGGAATTATGTGCTGGAGAATATTCCCTTAGGACATACCATCATTGAGATCACTTTTTCAGGCTATAAAACCCTGGTTGAACATATAGATCTCCATGGAAATGATGTGCATGACTTTGTCCTAAGCTCTACTTATGTAATGAACGAAGGAATTACTGTGACTGCAGTGGCAGGTGCCAGCAGCATGCGCAAAATGCCTATCCCCATCAGCCGGGTCAGTAAAACTGAATTACTGACCGCAGCTTCTACCAATATCATTGATGCACTGACCAGGCAACCTGGTATTAATCAATTATCAACAGGACCAGCTATTTCTAAGCCCGTTATCAGGGGACTTGGGTATAACAGGCTGGTAGTAGTGAATGATGGCATTCGCCAGGAAGGACAGCAATGGGGAGATGAGCATGGAATTGAAATAGATGAAAACAGTGTAAGCAGGGTAGAGATCGTAAAAGGCCCAGCATCGCTGATCTATGGAAGCGACGCCATGGCAGGAGTGATCAATATCATCACCACTTCACCTGTACCTCTGAATAGTTTTAAAGGAAGTATTCTTTCAGGGTATCAAACCAATAACCAACAGCGCTCTGTTTTTGCCAGTCTTGGAGGCAACCATAATGGTTTCAACTGGAATGGCTGGGGTGACTATAAAGCTGCAGGAGATTACAGGAATCAATATGATGGCAGGGTGTTCAATTCCAAATTCAGTGAACACAATGTGGGTGGTTATGTAGGTTATAATGGTTCATGGGGCTTTTCGCATTTAATAGCCAGTAACTTCAACCAGAAGCTGGGTGTAATAGAAGGCACCAGGAATGCAGAAGGAGAATTGGTAAAAGAAATGCCGGGCGGCTATACTATTGTGCCTGGTGAAAATGATTTTAATAGTACAGATCCCCAGGTGCCTTATCAGCAGGTGAGGCATTTTAAATTAATTAGCGATAATAGTTTTAAAGCCGGTGGAGGTAAAATTAACCTGAGCCTGGGTTGGCAGAGAAATCGCCGGGTGGAGTTTGGGAATGTAGATCTGCCATCTGAAAAAAGCTTGGAGTTTGACCTGAGCACCATAAACTATAATGTGCTATACCACCTGGCAGATAAAAATGGATGGACCCATTCGATAGGCCTGGGAGGCATGAGACAACAGAATCAGAATAAGGGGGTAGAAGTATTGATCCCTGAATATCATTTATTCGATGCGGGTGCTTTTCTATATACACAAAAGTCCATTGGCGCTTCTACGGTCAGTGGTGGTATCCGCTTTGATAACCGCTCACTTCAATCAATGTCCCTGGAAGAAAATGGGGTGATGAAGTTCAATGGCTTTTCAAAGAGCTTTTCAAACGTTTCGGGAAGTTTGGGTATAAGCTATGAAGCCAGGGAAAACCTGGTGTTAAAAATGAACCTGGCGCGTGGGTTCAGGGCGCCCAGCATTCCAGAACTAGCTTCTAATGGAACACATGAAGGAACTAACAGGTATGAATATGGCAATACGAACCTGGGTTCCGAAAAATCATGGCAGGGCGATATAGGTGGAGAACTCAATTCGGAGCATGTATTATTTACGGCAAGTGCGTTTTACAACCGCATTAATAACTTTATATTTTACAGCAAGCTTATGGGGGTCAATGGATCTGATTCATTAGTGGAAGTTAATGGAGACCATATCCCGGCTTATGTTTTTAATCAGCGGAATGCCAGCTTGTTTGGTGGTGAACTATTGTTGGATATTCATCCGCATCCACTGGACTGGTTTCATTTTGAAAATACTTTATCATATGTAAGAGGGCAATTTGCTACCCCAGTTGAAGGAGTAAAGAATGTGCCATTCATCCCTGCCACGAAATGGATCAGCGAGATAAGGGCGGAGCTTTCAAAGAATGGCAAGCGGTTTAAAAACTTAAATCTGCAGTTTGAGGTGGATCATAGTTTTGCACAGAATAAACCCTTTACTGCTTTTGGCACAGAGACCGCAACGCCTGCCTACACCTTATTAAATGCCAGCCTGAGCACAGATATCATGAAAAAGAATAAAACTCTATTCAGCCTGTACCTAACGGCAAACAACATATCTGATGTGGCTTATCAAAGCCATTTAAGCCGTTTGAAGTATACAGATGTAAACGAGGTAACGGGAAGGAGAGGTGTATTCAATACTGGACGAAACTTTATGATCAAGCTTAACATTCCTATCATCTTTTGATAATTAAAAAAGCTCCCGGTAAAGGGAGCTTTTAATTTTATGTCAGGATGTGACCGGGGTAGATGCCGGGGTATTCTTTCGTTCTCCTATTTGTTGCCTCCACATGGCATAATACAAACCTTTTTCTTCCAGCAATTCTTCATGTGTTCCTGTTTCTATGATCACGCCTTTTTCCAGTACAAAGATCCTGTCAGCATGCATGATGGTAGATAAGCGGTGGGCTATAAGAATGGTGATCTGATCGTTAAAGGAAGAAACATTACGAATGGTCTTATTGATCTCTTCTTCAGTAAGTGAATCAAGAGCAGATGTGGCTTCATCAAAGATCAGGAGCTTGGGTTTTCTGAGCAGGGCTCTTGCAATACTGAGGCGTTGCTTTTCACCGCCCGATAATTTCAATCCTCCTTCTCCTATCATAGTGTCCAGCCCTTTTTCTGCTCTTAGCAAGAGGTTTTGACAAGAAGCCTTTGTAAGAGCATCCAAAAGATCTTCGTCACTTGCGGAAGGGTTCACAAACATCAGGTTCTCTTTGATAGTTCCGCTAAAAAGTTGTGTATCCTGGGTAACAAATCCAATCTGGTTACGGAGGTCATCAAAGTGGATCTTATTTTCATCCAGGTTGTTGTAAAAGATATTGCCTTGCTGCGGGCGGTATAATCCTACCAGTAACTTCATCAATGTGGATTTGCCCGAACCTGAGGGTCCCACAAAGGCAATGGTTTCACCTCTTTGTGTTTGAAAGCTTATATCATCAATGGCTTTATGCATGGCTGTCTGGTGCTTAAAGCTAACCCCTCTGAATTCCAGGTGAACAATTGGGCCCAGGTGCCTGGGTTGATCTGGCTGAGGCTCTGATTTCTTCTGCATCAAGGTGTGGTAATTGATCAGTGATGCTTCCGCCTCACGATAACTCAATATAATATTCCCGATATCCTGCAATGGACCAAAAATGAAGAAGGAATAGATCTGCATGGTGACCAACTGGCCGGCATTCATTTCTTCTTTAAAGATGAACCACATCAACATGAAAAGGATCACCTGTCTCAAAGTATTGACAAAGGTGCCCTGGATGAAACCTATACTGCGGATGCGCTTCACTTTTGTTAGTTCAAGGCCCAGGATCTTATACGTATTCTTATTTAACCTTTCCACTTCCTGGTTGGTAAGTCCCAGGCTTTTTACCAGTTCAATATTACGCAATGATTCAGTGGTGGTGCCAGCCAGGGATGTGGTTTGCGCCACAATGGTCTTTTGAATGGTTTTTACTTTTTTACTTAACAGGTTGGAAATAACAAGTAATATGGCAATGCCTCCGAAATATACAATCGGTAATAATGGTGAAATATTAGCAGCAAAAACAGCTACTATAACGATACCTACCAGCACAGTAAAAAGAATATTCACGAAGTTGTTGATAAACTTTTCCGTGTCAGTTCTTACTTTTTGGAGCACACTCAGGGTCTCTCCGCTACGTTGGTCTTCAAATTCCTGGTAGGGCAGTTTCATGGCGTGTTGTAAGCCATCAGTAAACACCTTGGCACCAAACTTCTGTACCACCACGTTCAAAAAGTAATCCTGGAAGTTCTTGGCAATACGGCTTACCATCGCTACCCCAATGGAGCAAAGGAGGAGATAGGCAACTCCCGGAGATGCCCAATCGAATTTCCAAAAGAATCTTTCCTTATCCATCTTCGCACCATTCTCTATGGACTTGACAAAGTCATTGGCCAGGTTGACTAACTTACCAAATATGATAGGGTCTATAAGCGAAAAGCCAATATTCAGAGCAGCCAAAACCAAAATGAGGGCTACTAATAGTTTATAGGGTTTTAAATGTTCTAATAATATTTTCATATGATCACCTGTTCTATATTTTCTTTTCGAATGATTTTATATTCCAGCCTTTTCCAGTAATAGTGTTCATCCATTTCTGGTACAATGGCAATGAATCAAATTCCAATTTCTTCTTCCAGATATGTTCAATATCCACTTTATGCAGTGCTTTCACCAGGTTGGGAACGCTTTCTTCTGCATTCTTATCAAAAAAGCTTCGCAGTAAACGAAGCAATGATTTATGATCCTGGTAACAGGATATGCTTTTATCGCAGCTTTTTACGCTTTTGTTATTTGAACGAAACGAATAACTATAAGCAAAGCTTTCGATAATGGGATCTGGAAATTTTTTATAAATAAGATCTGACAACTCAATGGCATCATCAATAACGTCTTTGGCAGAGGAGTTCAATCCGATTACATCAGGGTTGAACATCATCAGGTCTTTAGTTTCCAATGGAGTTCCATTACTGTGGAAGGAATTGGCTGATAAAACTTTACCGAGCTTTTGAGAGGATTTGTCCTGATCATTACTAAATGTTCCTAAAGAAGAATGCATATAGCAATCTCCGGATTCTATCGCTGAATAAATAGTCTCTATTGGCTGAATAGGAAAGCAATTATTATGCAGTAACAGAATGTTGCCATGAAAATGGCTATTCACTTCAGCCAGGATCTGCATCCGCACCCTTGCAGAGGACCGGTCCACGCCGGCCCACTCTCTTGCCTGGGCCAATGATAATTCCTTGATCCCAAATTGGTTAAAAAATGGGATAAAGATTTCAAAATAGGCGGGCTGATCTGTATAGAGGAATATGGCAATATCTGAAGGAGGCTTTAAATTATACACCTCCAGGTATTTTAATATAGCATACCTGCACTTGTTGATATTGTCAATTCCTTGAATTGCTTGTAGTACCAGGACATTCGCCATTATCAATAAAGTTAAGCATTGATTAGTGCCCAATATAGGTGCTGAGCTTTTTTGTTTCTCCCTGTGAAAGCTGATTTATCAGCTTTGGGCGGGTAACATAAGCTTTGACCAACTCATTGGTAGCGGCAAATGCCAGCAGGTTATCAGGAAAAAAACGGATAGGCTCCTGTAACTTACTTAGTTTTTTTGCTCCGGACCTTGTTACGGCATAAGCGTGGGTATGATCGTGATAGCCCGCGGAATAAATGTGGGGGCTAACCCTACGGGCATACATATTCTTTATGGTCTTGTGTGAAAAACGGGTGAGGCCAAGGCTTCTTTGCAAATGATAGATCATTTGTTTAAAGAAGAAAGCAGGCTTAAAGTCTTCATTTCTTTCATACCCCAGGTACAACAATTCCCAATCAGCAGGAAGCTCTTTCACTATCTGTGGGAAAGTAGCAATGCTGGTTTGGTCTATAATGATATCATCTTCCAGTATCAATACCCGGTCATAATTGTTTTTAATAACGTCCTCATAAATCAGTTTGTGACTCCAGGAGCACCCGATCATGCCTGGTGGCATGGCTTTATTCCAGCGGTGAGATTGCCTGGCAAGAGATTCATTGTAAATATTTTTTTCTTCCAATTCCTTTACGTCAAATTGATCTTTATCCTGACCCCAGAAAAGGGAGTAATTCAATCCTTTTAATTCCTCTTTTATGTGCTCATGCCTGTCTGTAGCACGGGATAAAGTGATGACATATATTTTATCAAAATAATTTTCAAGACTTTTAAAAAACGCTTGCAACTGGTCCATATTCTCGTACAATTTATCCGGCCCATGCCTCCCGGTCAAGGCTTCTGTATTGGATGGCTTCCGCCAGGTGTTCAACTTTAATCTCTTCACTTTGCGCCAGGTCGGCAATTGTCCGGGACACTTTTAATATCCTGTCATAGGCCCTGGCGGATAAGTTTAGTTTTTCCATGGCTTTCTTCAAAAGGTTTTGACCTGTCGTATTAATGACACAAATTTCTTTAAGCATTTTACTGCTTATCTGGGCATTGCAATAAATACCCGGATGATCTTTATACCTGTTTTCCTGGATCTCCCTGGCTTTGATCACTCTCTCCCTTATGGAATTTGAGTTTTCCTGAGTCTTGGTGGTAGAAAGTTCACTGAATACTACCGGTGTTACTTCCACGTGTAGATCAATCC
>JAEZLJ010000071.1 GCA_023415275.1 Bacteroidota bacterium | reverse complement strand
CTGGTAGCCCAGATATTGAAGATCAGTTCTGCCTATACCCCACCTCCCCCGGAGGGTTTTGTTAGCCCAATGCTCTGGGGTGTAGAAAGCCATGTAACAGAACGTTTTGGCAGGTTCAGTATTGCCCCTGAAAATATATCCTTCCAGAGAGAAACATTTACTTTCAGGGCCGACTATCCGCCTACTATATTCCTTGAAAAATTCAGGGACTATTATGGGCCTACCATGAATGCTTTTGAAGCTGCAGAAAAAGCTGGCAAGGCCAATGAGCTACAGCGCGAACTGGAGCAATTGTTTGTGCAGGAAAACCAAAGCGCTGATCCCAATGCAACTTCCATATCAGCTAATTTCCTTAAAGTTACAGTGACGA
This sequence comes from Bacteroidota bacterium, assembly GCA_023415275.1. Lineage (GTDB taxonomy): Bacteria > Bacteroidota > Bacteroidia > Chitinophagales > Chitinophagaceae > Flavisolibacter. The sequence goes on along the minus strand of JAEZLJ010000071.1, from coordinate 4,564 downwards.
AATAATTCATTGCGTGGTATAAATGCTTTGCAATAAATAATGAACAGCCCGGGCGTTAAAGCCGGGCTGTTCATTATTCCGGCATTATAGTATATAGATTTCACACAGGCTTCACCGTTACTATAGTTACACAACCGTGGCAGGTATTCAGAATGATGACTTGTACTAAGTGGAATTACTGTAAAAAATGTCTTTACTGGGCATTATACGTATGCCATTTCTCTTTTTCACGTTGATTCACTTAGGATTTGTTTGTAAGGGCGCATGATTTTTTTCGATTTGCTTTTTGTTACGGTTTCACCGGGCTACTTTCAGGTTGTAATTATTAAAGAACATTTTTAACCCTATTAAGCTAACCTATGAAAACACTACTACAACTCTACAAAGTCAACCCCATTGTAAGCCTGGTGGTTAATTGCATTGGCTTCTTTATATGGGCTACTACACTGATCTTGATGATGGTTATACTAACAGTGGCTTTTGCTGGTTAGAGCTGCTGTACTTTAGGTTCATACAAGGCCTTCTTCGGAAGGCCTTTGTATTTACTGAGTATTCAGGAATGTGTCTTTCTATATTTTTTATCCTTGTGCCTGCCATATAGATAACCAGCCCCTGCACCCACGGCGCCACCTATCAAGGCACCCTTCCCTTTCTTTTTACTAACTATGGCACCTGTTCCTGCACCGGCAGCGGCACCAATGAGGGCGTACTTACCTTTTTTTGATTTCTGAACTGTTTTGTGCTCCTGGGCATGTAATTCATCAAAGACCAGGGAAGCACTGTTGAAAGCAAAGAACAGGCAGCATACATACATCCACTTTTTCATACCATACAATTTGATGATCAATTAAAATAATGCAATGACTAAACCATTACTACCTAAATGCCACTTCCAACTTCGGGCCAGAAGTTGCAGTGAGCCCAGTCATTGAGCTGAACTTTGGTAACTTGTAGCCGTGTTAAGTTCTACCTGTCGAGTACTTTTGTTATTAAGTGTGGTCCTGCTAATGCGGGATGCTTCCGCACATACAACCTTTAGCGATACGCTGCCAAACAATAAGAAGTATCTCTTTGAGCACAGTGCCATTCGAAGGGGAGACACTACTTCCAGGAAAATGGCTATCGTATTTACAGGAGATGAATTTGGAGAAGGTGGTAAGTTCATTCTTTCTGCGCTCCTAAAAGAAAATGTCAAAGCCTCTTTTTTTCACACGGGTAGGTTTTATCGCAATCCTGCATTTAACGGTCTCGTCCGTAAACTTAAAGCTCAGGGACATTATTTAGGGGCCCATAGCAATGCACATTTACTTTACTGCGACTGGGTGAAAAGGGATAGCCTGCTGGTAACAGAAAAAGAATTTAGTGCAGACCTGGATAAGAATTATGAAGCACTTCGCCAGTTTGGAGTAAAACCCAGGAGCGCACCTTATTTTCTGCCTCCCTATGAATGGTACAACGACTCTATTGCCGCCTGGACACGGAAAAAAGGCCTTCAACTGATCAGCTTTTCCCCTGGAACACTGAGCAGTGCTGATTATACCTCTCCAAAAGATAATAATTACCGGAGTTCAGAAATTATATATACGTCCATTGTAAATTACGATGCCAGGCATCCATCTGGTCTTAATGGTTTTATTTTGTTGCTGCATATAGGTGCCGGGCCTTCCCGGACAGATAAGTTCTACCAACGGCTACCCCAACTGATCAAATGGCTTAAAAAAAGAGGATATGAACCTGTAAGGATCAATGAATTACTGCAAGAGAATGAGAAGAATTGACCAGGGAACTCCTGGAAAGTTGACTCATTAATTACTTGACTTATAGAAACTTAACCTTACATTAGATGTGTTTGCCCGATTAGCTATCCGTCAAACCAAGGCAGTTTGTAAATTTGCCGTAAATCCATCATTGATGAAGTTTGAGAAAATTCATAATAAAGGCCAGGCCCAGCTTTTCCAGAACCCTTATCTGGAAATGCTTACCAAGGCAAATCCCCTAGTGATATGGGGCATGTACCTTCCATTTATCATTGGCCTACCTATATATGCTTTTGTCAATCGCGGATTCAGCGGCGGTAAGATCGCCTTGCTGTTTTTTACCGGAATGTTCTTCTGGACCTTTTTTGAATACCTGGCGCATCGCTATGCTTTTCACTGGGTAGCCAACAGTACCAGGGCACAGAAGTTTGTCTACATCTTGCACGGTAATCACCATCATTATCCCCGGGACAGGGACAGGCTATTCATGCCTCCTGTACCTAGCATTATCCTGGCCTCTGTGATTTTTGCACTGGAATACCTGGTATTAAGGGAAAATGCCCTTGTTTTCTTCCCGGGATTTATCCTGGGCTACCTGATCTATGCTTCCATGCATTATGCTATACATGCCTGGAACCCTCCTTTTAAGTGGATGAAACCGCTTTGGAGAAATCACCACCTGCATCATTATAAGGATGAACATAAGGGTTTTGGTGTAAGTTCTACCTTATGGGACCTGGTTTTCGGGACAATGTTTGACCTGAAAAAAGAGAAAGAGGACAAGCAAAAAGTGCAGGAACTGATGTTTACCCGCAGCAGTAAAAGAGAAGAATCAAAGGCTGCTCATTAATATTTATCAATTGAATTCATTTATTGGCCTCAGCTGAGAGCGCCGGTAGCCTTCCAGGCTTTAGAACGTAAGTATATGGGTCAAAAGAAGCTGGTACGTTTTGCTGAACTGGAAACGTTTTCCAATGTATTGCAATATCCCGTAGCCATGCCGGGAACATGGAATGGTTTCTTTGAGAATAAGAACCCCCTGGTGTTGGAACTTGCCTGTGGGAAAGGAGAATATAGCATTGGCCTGGCACAGATCTATCCTAATAAGAACTTCATTGGCATCGATCAAAAAGGCAACAGGCTGTGGGTAGGTGCAAAAAAAGCTACCCAACTGGGATTAAGGAATGTGGCCTTTCTACGTATCCAGATAGACAGGATCACCGAATTTTTTGCCACTGAGGAGGTGGAGGAGATATGGATCACTTTTCCTGATCCGCAGTTGCGCATATCTAAATCGAAAAAGCGACTGACGCACCCGAAGTTCCTTCGCCTGTACTACCAGTTCCTGGTACCGGGGGGTAAGATCCATCTAAAAACAGATAGCCCTGACCTGTACCAATTCACCAGGAAGGTGATAGATATGTATGGCTGCACCCTGCACAAGGATATGGATGATGTATATGCAGAACCCGGGATCTCTAAAGAATTACAGATCAAGACACATTACGAGATGCTGGACATTGCCGGAAGTAATAAAGTACATTACCTATGTTTTTCATTGCCCGAGCTATTGCCTTCCAAAGAAATGGATATCCTGTTACAACAGTTTTTAAAAGATGAAGCAGGTATTGACTGAAGGCGAGGATTATTACCTGAATGAACAAGGCCTCCTAACGTTTACAGCCAAATTCCTGAAAGACCGGGGTTATTGTTGTGGCAATGGGTGTAAACATTGCCCTTATGAGTATGAAGCAGTTCCAGAACCGGTAAGGAGTCAATTATTGAAGAGCCGTCAAGGTAAAACCATTGATAGTTCAGATCTGATCGATTAAGCTGTTGAGTGGTCATGCTATATTGTTCTATCTTCTTTTCTAATTGTTTATTCTTTTAAAGCACTATCTATGATTTTGGCAGTAATAGCTGAATATTTATTTTAGTGTCTTTCAAGCAAGTGATCATAAATAAAATCAGAACAACCAGCTTAATCTTCCCAGGTATTATGACATCTAAAAAAACTCCACTTAGGGAGAAACTAAAAACGGTTACACCTTCGGGTAAGAAAGACGAGAGCTTTTTTGAGCTGGTGTTTGACGTGGTAAGAGAAATTCCGAAAGGCAGGGTCACATCCTATGGAGCCATTGCTGCAGCCTTAGGAACGAGGTCCTCCTCGCGGATGGTTGGCTGGGCCATGAATGGATCGCACAGGGTAAGGCCGAAGGTGCCTGCCCACAGGGTAGTAAACCGCCAGGGTTTACTGACTGGCAAGATGCATTTTGAATACCCCGAACAAATGCAGCAACTATTGGAAAAAGAAGGTATAAAGGTGGAGGATGATAAGGTGGTAGACTTCACCAAAAAGTTCTGGGACCCTGTAAAAGAATTGGGACTGGAATAACCAGCCCCAATCACTTAATCAATTTTCTGTTTTGTTATTCTCCTTTGCCTGAAGTATCTGTTGCAGGCTTTTTCCTTTTAAATAGTCCGTTGAACGTATTCTTTATTGTTTCAGTAGCTTTTTGCTTTGTGCCTTCTACTGATGGCTTGCCAGATGAATCTTTCGTGCCCAGTAGTTGTTTGGCTACCTCACCTTTCACATCCTCCAGTACTTGCTTTTTCACTACGGTGAGTGAATCTTTGAGGGTCTGCCTGGCACTATCTGTTTTTTGCTTTACGAATGCTGTTGCCTGTTGCTTTAATTCTTTTGTTACATCACCTGCAGCCTGCTTCAGGTCTGTTTTGATAGTAGGGTTGGCAATATTGCCCTGCATTTTCACATTCAGGTCAATCATATCAGATAAGGTTACAGG
>JAEZLJ010000003.1 GCA_023415275.1 Bacteroidota bacterium | reverse complement strand
ACTTCATACATCACTTCATTGATGTTTTTGCGGCTGGTTTCGAAAGCCTTCTTGGCAGCTTCTATTTTCACCCTTTGTAAATATTCCACAGGAGTATTGCCAGTAGCCCTGATAAACCTGCGGTCAAAATTGCGCCTGCCTACAGCAAACCTGGCCGATAAATGTTCTACCGAAATCTTTTCCTGTATGTTGCTTTCCATAAAGGCCTGAGCCTGTTTCACCATATCATCACTATGTTGTTTTTGACCGCTGAAAATGGCAAATGCGGACTGACTTCCACGGTCCATATCTACCTGGAAAACTTTGGAACAATAGATCGCGGTCTGCCTGTCAAAGTACTTCTCCACGAGGTAGATCACCAGGTTCAGAAAGGAATAGGCGCCACCGTTGGTATAAATTCCTTGTTCATCAGTGATCAGCCTGTCCACCTGCAGATCTACTTTTGGGAAGTATGTTCTGAAACTATCAGCGGCAGCCCAATGCGTGGAACAGCTCTTGCCATCCAGCAAACCCGAGGAAGCCAGTAAAAAAGCACCAGTACAGATGCTGGCTACTTCTGCCCCATTTTTATATTGTCGTTCTACCCAGTCAACCAGTTGGCTGTTTTCCAGCACCGCCCTTTCATAATTATGATTCACGGATGGAATAATAATAAGGTCAGTGTGGGATATATCCGCAATGTGCTTATTGGGTGTCACTGTAAACAATCCATTATAGAAATCTACCTTGCCAGATACCCCGGCCAAATCGATGGCAAACAGTTCATTTCTGCCCAACTGCTTCCAGTAATCATTAGCCCTGGAAAATATCTTGTAAGCGCCTACAATGCTGCTAAGGTTGTTACCCTCTCCAACTGGTACCACAATGGTCAAATGTTTCATACTCCTGTTTCCCATAAGTATAAAGGTATTAAGTCTCCTTGTCCAGATCAACCCATTAGAATGTCCATTTACCACCCTGCCTTACCAGTATTTAGACAATAGCTTTGTTGTCTTCCATTCATTCCTTCATTTAAATACTATTAAAATGAATACCTCAAACTTAAGTTTTACACTACTTGCAGAGCAAACTCCCGAAACTGCATATACGGCTATCAGGAACGTGCAGGCCTGGTGGTCTGAAAACATTGAAGGCCATACGGACCAGTTGAATGATGAATTCATTTATCGTTACAAGGACATGCATTATTCCAAACAAAGATTGGTTGAGCTGGAACCCAATCAAAAGATCGTTTGGCTGGTAACAGAAAGCCAGCTCTATTTCCTGCAAAATAAAAACGAATGGACAGGCACCAGGATCAGTTTTGAAGTATCCAAAGAAGGAGATAAAACAAAGATCCTTTTTACCCACCTAGGTTTAACGCCTGCCAGTGAATGTTACAGTGCCTGTATGAAAGGTTGGGACCAGTATGTACAACATAGCTTATTGAGTTTGATCACTACCGGATCAGGTCAACCAGATAAAAAACAGGCAGCAAACAAAGTTGAAACCATTAATAGTTAAATGAAAAACATGGAAACCAGCACAAGAATATTGACCATACAGGAAATTGCCGCCCGATTCAACGAGTTGGCGCAACAGGAGAAATGGTTTGAGATCCAGGACGAGTTTTTTGCAGATAACGTAAGAAGTATAGAGCCTCCTGGGGCCAAATACCTGTATCATGCAGAAGGGAAAGCTGCCGTACGCAAAAAGGGGGAAGACTGGGTGAGCCGGATCGATGCTTTTCATAGTGGATACACTACCGAACCTGTGATTGGAGGTAATTTTTTCGCGGTAGGACGCGGAGCTGATATTACAGTAATAGGCATAGGCCGAATGAAAATGGACCAGGTAATGGTCTACGAAGTAAAAGATGGTCAGATCGTGTCAGAGCAATTCTTTTATTAAAGTAACACGTGGGTGTAGCCATTAATTCTTTTAAATTCTAAAAAACAGGCTGGATCTATTGAAGTATACAGCCTGTTTATAAATCATCTTTACCGATGAGTCACCGCAACAATGACTAACACTTCATGACACCAATCGCGTGAGTAATGCTTTGTATTAGGTACCCTTTAATCAATATTGGGCCACCTTTATGAATTTGGAAACACCGTAGGTTTGATCGGCCACTTTTAGTTCCACGGAATAATTGCCCTGGATCAACCTGCCCACACTGATATTTTGCTGGTTCCTCCCTTCCTGCACTGCTATACTTTGCTGGCCCACCAGTCTTCCTGCCGCATCATGTATCCTGATGATGCCTGTTCCCTGTTCTTTGGAAAGGAAGTTGATGGCCACATGTGATAATGCTGGATTGGGGAAGACAAAAAACGAATGATTGTCATATCCTTTAACTTCTGCTATATTGGAATAGATATATTTTCCATTCTTAAGCAAAAGCCGCAGGCGGTAATAGGAGATGTTATCATAATCATTGTCATCGGGCAACCTGTATGTATCGCTAAACCCTGAAATGCTGTTGGCCCATACATTATTGACCACTTCGAAATGCAGGCTATCCTCCAGCGATCTTTCCACAATGAACTGATCATTATTAATGCCATTGGTAGTTTTCCACTGCAATCCTACCAAGGTCGTATTACGTCGTTCACCTGTTAAATGAAGCGTGGGCATAGCGTCCCTCAATAAAGTGCACTGCTCGCGCAGTCCCTGCATTTGGCCTTCCAGGTCCAATCCTGCAGTTTTTGGTTGATTGAGAGAAGGAATGGAAACCATTTTTATCTTGCTGGCAGCCGTGATAATACCAGAAGGGGGCTGCTTCAAAGCATATTTGGAATGCCCCGCCGCATCCTTCACCAGGGTAAGCTGGGCCCATACAGGAGAACTGCCTAGCAACACCATGATCACACCCAAAAGTTTATAAGGTTTCATGTTCTCTAATTTAAAATGTCTGGCAATCTTGTTTTACTGGTAATAATTAAAGGCTTTGGAAGCCGCAAAATCCCAGCCGCCGGTAGTTACTTCACCAGCTCCTCCTGTATTAGGATCCTGCATAGTGTACTTCCAGGCAATTCTCGAAAAAGCAAGACTCAATGAAACCGTAGGTTTTTCACTGGAGCCACTTTCCTGGATAGAAGTTACATTAATGTTTTCCATATGAACTTTATAGTATTCAAAAGGAGTATCTCCCATTTTGATATAGGTAAAGTCTGCACTGGGGATGATCTTTCCGGAGGTAATCGCATTCTTTAATTGCATAGTTGCCCTGTTCAATACCATCATAAAACTCATTTCACTTGTAATAGGCCTGCACGAAGAAGTTTTTGTGCTGCCGCTGGATACCTGGTTGCAACTGCTGATCCCATATGAATAAGAAAGAATATCAATTTCATTCGAATGTCCCGCAACAGTGGATTCGCCCTGGATATTATCAATGCGAAGCACGGCGTCTGTACCTTGTGCATAACTGTTAGTACCGAGCCAAAGTGGTGTGCTGAATAAAACGAGGTAAATGATCCTTTTCATAAACATGTAGTATTTGATGATTAAAAAATAAAAGAAACTGCCTGCTGCTTTATGGATTACCAACGCTTCAATACACGTCGTTGCATGCAAATACCAGCTCACCTGCGCAGGTAATTCAAATGGAAACATTCAAAAACAGTAATAACAGGGATTGGCAACAAATACAATGGCCACAATCATTTTCAAAAAAATACGGCAGAGGTGGATCAAATATAAGGGGTGATCAAAGAGTAGTGGAACGAGTGGATCTCTATAGTGCAATAACTAATTCAATTGCTTGTATAAATCTACACTTAATTATTGCACATCTCCAACAAAATTATTTTGAATTATTTAATTTCCCGATGAGTCACCGCTTCAGCTAACACTTTATGAACCCTGCGCGGGACTCACTGGCCTAACAAAACTTGAACCTTATATTGCCTATCTCCTTTCCCTATGAGTCACCGCAGTAGACATTAACTTCAAACAATGCCGTGCGGAACTCAACGGATGGTGAAACCTCACCAGGTTGTCGGTTATAGTTGCTGCATTGATATAGTAGGATGTACGAATAACAAAACCGATGAATCACGCGGGAGCCGCTGAGAATGCAAGCTATTGCCTCGGGGATTCACCTTGAAGAATCGAACCAATTCCCAGACTTAATTATAGATCCTACTGCCACAATAAATTAATAAACTAATTCATTTTACAATTCTTTTCCCGCTTTCGCGGTTAAGGTAAAACGTTATATCTTTAATTAACAGCGGAAATAAATGTGCTTTGAAACACTTTATTTGCAAGCTGTCTTCACGAGGTCACAAGCCCCACCCTTCGAAATAATTGCAAGACATATTAACTATACAAAACTCGCCCATGAGTAAATTGTTTTATTATGTTATTGTTCTTGGCATTACCATAAGCTGTAATGAGGCAGGAGACAAAGCATCTGAAAAAAATGCCCCGGTCAAAAACAATGTAACAGGCTGCGCTCCACCCACCACGGATAAAGCCTGGTATGCCATTACCTCCAAAGCACCTAAATTAAGTGGACTGGAAGGGATTGACTTTACCATCACCACCACCAACAAGGAGGCACAGTCGTATTTCAACCAGGGGTTGATGTTATCCTATGGATTCAACCATGCAGAGGCGGCCCGCTCCTTTTATGAAGCCACCCGTCTTGATACTGCCTGTGCCATGGCCTATTGGGGTTTTGCCTATGTATTGGGCCCCAATTACAATGCAGGCATGGAAGACGACAATTACCAACGCGCTTACGTAGCATCTCAGAAAGCACTATCCCTGGCTGGCAACTGCACAGAAAAAGAAAAAGCATTGATAAAGGCATTGTCCTATCGCTATACCCCTGAGGCACCCAAAGACCGCAGTCACCTTGACAGTGCATTTTCCGCGGCCATGAAAAAGGTAAATGACCGCTTTCCAACTGACCCTGATGTCAGCGCTTTGTACGCAGAATCGCTGATGGACAGGCACCCCTGGGACCTGTATGATAAAAAAACAAAAGAACCCAGGCCCTGGACACCCGAAATAGTCTCCATCCTTGAAAAATTGATCGCGAAATATCCCAGGCATCCGGGTGCCCCGCATTTCTACATTCATGCTGTGGAAGCTTCCAAAACACCGGAAAGAGCATTGGCGAGTGCCAACTTACTCATGTCGCTCGTTCCGGGTTCAGGCCACTTAGTGCACATGCCTTCCCATATTTATATCTGGACAGGCGATTATCACCAGGGCAGCCTTGCCAATATTAAGGCTATAGAGGTAGATTCTGCCTATACAACAGCCTGTCATGCACAAGGTGCCTATCCATTGTCCTATTATCCGCACAACTATCATTACCTCTCTGCCACCGCCGCCTTTGAGGGCCGGTCAAAGCTATCATGGCAAGCAGCCAGGAAACTGCAGGAAAAAACGTCTAAGGACATCATGCAACAACCTGGTTGGGGCACCCTGCAGCATTATTATACTATTCCCTGGTTTGTAGCCGTTAAGTTTGGCATGTGGGATAGCATCCTGGCAGTGAAGCCACCAGCAAAGGAATTGACCTATCCGCGTGCCATTTTACATTATGTAAGAGGAATGGCACACATTGGAAAGAAAGATGTTGCTAAAGCAGCAGAGGAACTGGCACAATTAGAACACTTGGCCAGTGATCCCGTTTTGAAGGAAATAACCATCTGGGACATTAACAGCACATACGATATAGTTCAAATTGCCCGTCATGTACTCTCTGCAGAAATTCAACTTAATAATAAAGAACATGCAAAAGCTATTACTTTATTCCAGCAGGCAGTGGCTATTGAAGAAAACCTGAATTACAATGAACCCCCTGATTGGTTCTTTTCTGTTCGTCACCACCTGGGTGCCGCCTTGCTGCAGGCAGGTGACTATGCGCAGGCAGAAAAAATCTACCTGCAGGATCTTGGCATTTGGAAAGAAAATGGCTGGGCGCTTCATGGCTTGCAACAGGCGCTGCAAAAGCAGGGAAAGCTGGCTGAAGCGCAAGGGCTGAAAAGCCGGTTTGACAAAGCCTGGCAATATGCAGATTTTGACCTGGCCTCTTCATTAAATTTATAGTTATCAAACCATACTAAAAGCATCTTTACAAATGGTATCCATTGCCACCTTCAGAAAAATAGCACTTTCGTTTCCAGGAGCCACAGAAGATATCCACTTTGAAAAGATATCCTTTAAGGCGAACAAGAAGATCTTTGCCACTTATGACAGCCAATTGAAAAGAGCATGCATCAGGTTGTCGGAAATGGACCAGCATATTTTTTCAACTGCGGATAAGGAGAACATTTTTCCTGTTGACAATAAATGGGGTCAGCAAGGATGGACTTTGGTGGAAATGACCAGGGTGAGAAAAGAATTATTTACTGACGCCCTTACAACTGCTTATTGCCAGGTGGCACCTAAGAAACTCGCAGAACTGGTAAGTATCCGAAAATAATTTAAGAAACCAGGCTATTATTCATATTCCTACAGCTGATCATAAATGATTTACCACTCCTTGAAATTAGAGTCGTAAATTATGCTGGGTAAATCCTCTTAATACTTCGCTCATGTACCAGAAACAATGCATCCTGCTATTGCTTGCATTTATGTTTTTCATTTCATCCAGGGGCCAAAACATTAAGCCTCTACGATTAAAGAAAGCCATCATCTGCCTCACCTATGATGATGGCCTGGAATCACAATTGACTACAGCCTTACCGCAGTTAGATAGCCTGGGATTGAAGGCCACGTTTTTCCTGAACTCCATACAGGGCTCTTCACCATCTGATAAAATAGGGCAAACACCCGAAGCTGTCCTGGGTTGGACCAACGCTGCAAAGCATGGTCATGAACTTGCCAACCATACTTTGTTCCACCCCTGTCCCAAAAACCTGGGTTGGGACAGTACCGTTTCCATTGAAAATTATTCCATTGACAGGATCATCAAGGAGATCAGCACGCAAAACACATTACTTTCCCTGCTCGATCCCAAAAGAAAGAAACGCTCATTCGCATTTCCCTGCAACAACAATCTGATACAGGGCCACGATTATGTAAAGCTTGTTCATGACCAAGGCCTGGTAACCTTTGCCAGGGGCGGTGGGGATAGTAATAGCGTGATCAGGGATTTCAAACACCTGGATCCATTGAATGTCCCTTCCTGGCATGTATGGACAGCAACAACCCTCGATCAATTAATCTCCTTCGCCGAAAAAGTCAAAAACAGCCATGGCATGGGTGTTTACCAGATTCATGGCGTTGGCAGCCAGGTATTTAAGATCTCTGCCGAAACACACAAGGCCTTCCTGGAATACCTTAAGGCTCACCAGGATGATTATTGGGTAACTACTTTTTCTGAGGCCATGGGTTTTATTAATAAAGAATAGCTCTTTGGTCGTTTAGCACTTTACGATTGATACATTTTGAATATAATTTGCAAAACATATCGCCATAGATAAAATTTATAAACAAAATGAACAGGGATATCCAGGCATACAACGAGAAACAAACAACAGTAGACAAAGAAATATGTGAATTGCTTTCAAAAATCATAGATGGTAAGCTGACCAAAGCAGAAAACAAAATTTGGCACGCTCATCCTGTTTGGTTTTTAGAGGGCAATCCAATAGTGGGTTATAGCAAACAGAAAAGAGGAATACGTCTGATGTTTTGGAGTGGTGCAGACTTTGATGAAGAAAGCCTAGATGTTTTGGGCGAAAAATTTAAAGATGCTTCTACTTACTACAATAGCGTTTCAGAAATTAAAACTTCTGAAATAAAACGATGGCTTGACAAAGCCCAAAAAATTCAATGGGACTACAAAAACATTGTAAAACGTAAAGGGAAATTGGAACGATTAAAATGAACACAAAAGATAAATCAGCCAAAGATCTTTTCTTATCTCTCAAAAACAACTTTTAATATATTGCCTGAAAAATTACGAATTGGATAAATAGGAGATATGAATTGCTCAACCAGGTTTTGCAACCGTAGTAAAATATGGCCATTATAAAATGACAAAGCTAAATGTTGTCAAATACCAATAATGGCTATAGAACCAAAGCATAACAGGCATCTGAATTCATAGAGCATTGCAAATTCCAACAAACAATAAACGGTTGCAATCTCAACAATGGCATTTCCTGAGCAAGTCATACAATCTGTGGGATTAATTGAGAGTATTACCGTGATAGTAAAATTTTAAACCTCTAAATATTGACAATACCATTTGAGCCAACAGTTTTCGGGGTTAAGGTTAACATTCACCTGGTATTTGAATACCTGGCGTTCTTTATAGCCTTCCGATATTATGTATGGTTGCGTAAGCCAGGAAATGACCAGATTTCAAATAGAAACAGACTTTCAATAATTCTAGGGGCTATTATCGGGGCATTTGTTGGTTCAAGGTTAATGGGACTTTTAGAAAATCCTATGGCAACAATCAATATCAACAATGTAGTACAATTACTTAATACAAAATCTATAATGGGGGGACTCTTTGGTGGATTGATTGGAGTTGAAACCGCAAAAAAAATAATCAACGAACCTTATTCATCAGGGGACCTGTTTACCTTCCCGATTATAGTGGGGATATTCATTGGCCGAATTGGTTGCTTTTTGAGTGGCACCAATGAATTCACATACGGGAAAGAAACAAATTTTATTATTGGTATGGACCTGGGTGATGGATTGCTCAGGCATCCAACATCTCTATATGAAATTGTCTACTTATTAATACTTTTCACCTTTTTAAAAAGCATTTCAATATACACCAAAGGAGAAGCTGGTTTATTGTTTAAGGTTTTTATGATTTTATACTTTGGCTTTCGTTTTTTTATTGAGTTTATTAAACCCAATGTTTTCCATGTGCTGGGTTTAAGTAGTATTCAATGGCTTTGTATAACATGCTGGATTTATTATTTACCTACATTAAAGAAGATCACCAATAATGCCTACGAGAAAGTATACCTATTATGACTTCACTATTAGTTTATGTCCTGAATGCTTAAAGCGGATTGATGCTAAAATCGTATTTGAAAACGGGAACGTTTACATGTTAAAAAGATGTCCTGAACATGGTAATTCCAAAGTATTAATAGCTGATGATATAGAGTATTATAAAAACATCAGGAACTATAATAAGCCCTCTGAAACTCCATACACGTTTAACACAAAAACTCACTATGGCTGTCCATATGACTGCGGACTGTGCCCCGACCATGAACAACACTCATGCCTTACCATTATTGAGATTACAGACCGTTGTAATCTAACCTGCCCAACCTGTTATGCTGGCTCTTCCCCATCACACGGACGACATAGAACCTTTGAGGAAGTAAAAGCCATGTTAGATACCATTGTTGAAAATGAAAAGGAGCCAGACGTTGTTCAAATTAGTGGAGGCGAGCCAACGCTTCACCCGCAATTTTTTGATATTCTTGACTATGCAAAGACCTTACCCATAAAACACATTATGGTGAACACAAATGGTCTTGAAATTGCCAGGGACTTTGAATTTGCCAAACGTTTAAAAGGTTATTCTCCAGACTTTGAAATTTATTTACAATTTGATTCTTTTAAGGAAGAAACATTAGTTACCCTACGTGGAGCCACCTTGAAAAAGGTCAGGGAAAAAGCAATTGAAAATTTAAACAAATTAAACCTGTCAACAACTTTGGTGGTTACACTGCAAAAGGGGTTGAATGATAATGAAATAGGTACAACAATAGAGTACGCACTTAATCAAAAATGTGTCAGAGGCGTAACTTTCCAGCCAACACAAGTAGCGGGCAGGCTTGACAATTTCAATCACGAAACAAACAGGATCACGCTTACCGAAGTCAGAAGGAAAATACTGGAGCAAACTAATATTTTCAGTCCTGATGACTTATTACCGGTACCCTGCAACCCCGATGCTTTAATTATGGGATATGTTTTAAAACTTGAAGGAAACAATATTCCACTAACCAGGTACATTAATCCTACTGACCTACTGGACAATAGTAAGAATACAATTGTATATGAGCAGGACCAGGAACTGCACAAAAGGATGTTCGAAATTTTTAGTACCGGCACTTCCACCGATAAAGCATCATCAAAATTGCATAGCTTACTATGTTGTCTTCCATTTGTAGAAGCTCCAAACCTTGGTTATGATAACTTGTTTAGAATAATCATTATGCAATTTATTGATGCTTATAATTTTGATGTTAGAGCTATTAAAAAATCATGTGTTCACATTGTTAATAAGGACAATAAAATAATTCCATTTGAGACTATGAACCTTTTTTATAGAGACGATAAAAAAGAATACCTGGAAAAATTAAAAACACAATCGGTATAATATTAACTATGAACGGAATAGTATTATTAATAGGGCTGGTGCTGCTTTACTGGCTGATACCAATATCTTTATTAATTACAGGTTTGGTAAGGATTAAATCGAGGCCGGAAAATGCTAAAAAGTTATTAATCGCAGCGGGTATTTTAATTCTTGTTGGCGCTGGCGTCTGTGGAGCATTATTATCTTAAAGAGAGGAGAACTACTTAAAAAGAGGTTCAGTTCCTTCCACGAAAAATGACTCCCGGACCATCTAACCCTCCACCCACCCCAATACTTTACCTGTCTTACAATACTCCTTCCCCTTTTTGTTTTATTGAACTAACTTATACATGAACCCCTAACCAATAGATAATGAAAGGAAGGTTTTCCATCTTATATCTCATTTCGTTGTTAACCGTTGCAGCAGGTTGCAATGGGCAAAACACAACTCCGGCAGCCACCCAAATAAAAGCGGAGTCAAGCCAGTTGGTAGGCGGTGGTTGTGATGGCTGCGAGATCATGTATGTGGGCATGCCACCCAGCATCAATGCTGTAGACACCAGTTCCGGCTGGAATGAAGCTGGACAAAAATTACTGGTTACCGGGAAGGTGTACCAGGTGGATGGGAAAACGCCTGCACCCAATGTCATCCTTTACTACTGGCATACGGACAATAATGGGTACTATTCACCGGTGGAAGGCATGGACCCCAAAGCAAAGCGTCATGGCCATATCCGCGGATGGGTGAGATCAGGCAATGATGGCAGCTATTCCATTTACACCATTCAACCCAAGGCCTATCCGGGACGCGACATCCCTGCGCATATTCATATGACCGTTAAAGAGCCTGCGCTCAATGAATACTATATCGACGAACTGGTATTTGATAATGATCCTTTGCTTACCAAGGACAAACGAAATGCATTAGAGAACCGTGGAGGAAGCGGCATTATGACCGTTCAATCCAATAATGGCCTCCTTACTGCCCATCATGATATTGTCCTCGGTCTTCATATCCCTGGCTATCCCAATGCCAGGTAATCATATACCTGCATGGGCGCGTATCCTTCATGGAATACTCCTGGTATAAGTTTGCGAGAGCTGAATATATTTTATGAATTTATCATAACTTACCTGCAAACCATACTCCATGCGATACTGCAAGTACTTACTGCTATTTTTTAGCTTATTATCGATCTCACAAACATTTGCCCAGGCACCTGACATCATCCTTACCAATGGAAAGATCTTTACTTCTAACAGTAAGCAACTATATGTAGAGGCCATTGCCATAAAAGGCAACAAGGTGCTGGCTACAGGTAATAATGCCACCATTACCCGGCTGGCAGGCAAGACCACCAAAAAGATCAACCTGGAAGGAAAGACAGTGGTACCGGGATTCAACGATGCTCACTACCACCACAATCCTTATTATGCAGGCTACACCATTCCATTCCCGGAAGACGGTAGCGAACCATCCTGGCAGCAGTTACAGGATTCCATAAAAGCAGCGGTGAAGCAGCAACCAAAAGGCACGTTTATATCTGCCACCATGGGTGTGGATGTTGGTACCGATACGTCAATTAACAGGCATGTACTTGACCAGCTGGCCCCCGATCATCCTTTACTCATTGGCGCCTACTGGGGCCATGTCACCTATTTCAATACCGCAGCACTGAAGGCCATGGGTATTTCTGAAACCGAACCGGATATCAAAGGTGGCATGCTGGGCAGGTTCCCCGGCACCAACCAGTTGAACGGCAGGGCCTATGAACATGCAGGTCCCTGGTTGCATCAGAAAAAGCCCACTAATGAAGCGCTGTTCCTGGCCAGCCTAAAAGACCTGGGCAATCAGTCAGCCTATTTTGGAATTACCACCATACAAAATATGTGCACCGGCGCTTCGCCGCAGCAATTCCTCGCCATGCTCAAAAAGCAGCCCTTACCCATCCGCTTCAGGATTATTAGCTGGGGGGAGATAGATAGGAATGGCAAGTTGCAGATACCTGGCAAAAACCTGTCCTCCAATACACAACCCCTGGTCACCCGCACAGGAACCAAATGGCTCCTGGATGGTACACCCATAGAGCGCCTCGCTTGGTACTCCACCGACTATAAAGACCAGCCAGGATGGAAGGGC
Organism: Bacteroidota bacterium; assembly: GCA_023415275.1. Taxonomy (GTDB): domain Bacteria; phylum Bacteroidota; class Bacteroidia; order Chitinophagales; family Chitinophagaceae; genus Flavisolibacter. Next base: position 9,548 of record JAEZLJ010000003.1, on the reverse strand, counting down.
GGGCTGGACTTCACTAAGCAGGAAGTCCGCAGCATCCTTACCGAACTGTCACAGCGCAAGGATCAGCCCATGTTTCATGTAGTGGGTGACAGCACCATAGATTTTATGTTGCAGGAGCTGGGTAAATCACCATCTACATGGAAGACCAGGCGGGCACGTTTTGAGCATGGTGATGGCCTGCTGCCCGCCTCCTATACCAAAGCCAAAAACCTTGGTATCGTCGTGGTGCAGAATCCTTCGCATTTCACCATAGTCCCCACATTGAACCAACGCTATGGAACCATGCTTTTACAAAACGCAGAACCGGTAAAATCTTTACTACAGGCCGGCATCCCGGTAGCCTTAGGCTCTGATGGACCATTGAACCCTTACCTGAATATCATGTTTGCCTGCATGCATCCATTCCGTCCTTCAGAAGCACTTACTGTAGAAGAAGCTGTCATTGCCTACACCAAAACATCCGCCTATGCGGAGATGCAGGACAATAAAGGCATGCTGGCCCCCGGGCAGTTTGCTGACCTGGCCGTGTTGTCAAATGATATCTTCACCATTCCCTTGCAGCAACTGCCATCCACGCATAGTTTGCTCACCATGGTAAATGGAAAGATCATTTTCAATCAACTGGAGAGGTAGTCGGTAGTCGGTGGTCTGGAGTCGGAAGTTGAGAACCACGGAGACACGGCGGCAGGGAGGTACACGGAGAATGGGAACCGCAGAACATTGAACAAGGAATATCGAATTACGAAGGAGTAGAGAGACATTAACAACGAGGATAAGATAACGAGAAGGGTTCGGGGAAATATTTTGCCACGAAGACGCCAAGGCACGAAGGAGCACAAAGAGTAAGTTGAAGAGTTGATTGTTGATTTTTAAAACGCTACTGACTCCACGGTCTCCTTGCATACAGCGACAACAGGTGTTACTGATTTCATATCGATGGCTCCGCCCAGGTCATTGGTGCTGGATATGATCACATTCCAGGTGCCTCCCGAAAGGTGAAAGGTATCACTGGCTATGCCTATTGCCTGGTTTTTTTCCAGGTAACCCCATCCATATTGTACCATGATATGATGCCTCGTATCGGTTGCACCAAAATTGATCCTTAGTGTACCATAATTATTTTTCTGGCAATCTGGTTGGTTGGAATTATCCTTCTCTTTTTTGCAGCTAACCAACAACAATAATAAGCCCGCCATGACATAGAGATATCTCATAAAACATGCTTTAAGGTGTCTGTCTACAATAAGATCCAGGGTAATAGATAGAAGGTATTCAGGTATTAGACGAGTGGTACTTAAAGTTAATGAATTTTGGCTGGTGTTACAAGGGCCTACATTTTAATTATAATGACCTAACCGTAGCTGATATTGGAGATGAAAAGGACGTCACATTGCCTTGATCACAAGAATTTAACGCACTAGGCGTACCTACGGCACGCTATCCGAACCTAAAACTATTCTCTACCAACGAGATGTCCCTACGGGACAAGAAGAACTCTCTTCGCATTTTTGATTTCTTCATCAATACTGAAATACATATTTATTCTCTTCCAATACAAATGCAAATCATGTAATTGATTACAGACAACTACCCCTACCAATGGTAGCTTCTGCAAGCTGCCTTTATTAACCTTTTCTTTGATCAATGCATATTACATATAAAGAATTTAAAAACTTATCTCTATGTCCCGTAGGAGATTTGGATGGTAGCAATAAATTTAGCATTACAAAATAACGAGCAGCAGGTACGCCTCGTAGGTAGAAAAGGAATGATTGTAACATAATAGCGTGCCGTAGGTACGCTTCGTGGGTAGGAAGGATTTTACAACATAGCGTGCCGTAGGTACGCCTCGTGGGTTGCTTTAGCCCTTTAATATAGATGACGTACCCCGCATGAATACCGTTTAGGATATTTAAATCAACTCCTTAAAAATATATTGTTGATCATATTCAATAGCAAATGCTTTCAACATAGCCTGGTACTCTGACAGAAAACTTTGTTTCTTATGGTGCGCCTCCTGGTTCTCAATATAGCTGATCACATCCGGCACATGGCTTTTCGAATAGGAAAAAGCGCCATAGCCTTCCTGCCAGGAAAAATTTGGTGAATAGCCCTCTGATTTAATCCATTTAGAACTTTCTCCCTTCACATTTTGGATCAATGATGACATGGATTGATGTGGGCGCATCCCAATAAACATATGGAGATGATCGGGCATGCTATTGATGCGAAGCATTTTGTGATCGTTGGATTGGCAGATTCCCGTGATGTATCGGTGCAGGCCCTCTTTCCATTCTGATCGAATAAGGGCTGTACGATATTTTACTGCAAAGACAAACTGTATGTGCACCTGTGTATAGGTGTTAGGCATATAGATGATTTTTTAAAATATAAAATAATTCATATTGATTCAAAAGATTTCAATGACTTTACATCACAAGAATGTAACGCACGAGGCGTACCTAGGGCACCCTATTTCTCGCCTTAATTATATGCTACCTACGAGATGTCCCTATGGGACATGAAGAGGTACATTCCTAACTTCCTAGAATGTGATGTATGTAGATAAAAGAAAAGGTTGATAAATACTTGACGCGTGCCGTAGGTACGCTTCGTAGGTAGTAGAAAGGAATGATTGTAACATAATAGCGTGCCGTAGGTACGCTTCGTGGGTTAATGGTAAAGCATAAGGATGGTACCATGTAAATGCCAGGCCCAATGACCATGCTTTTCACGATACCATCCCAATCGCTCCCAACAATATTATCCTCTACACCTTTTATATTTTTCATTTTACATTTTACATTTCCCAAAACCTCACCGCGCCTTTGCCATCTTTTCATTATCCTTCGATAGCACCGGCAAAACGGAATCCACACCATCTTTTCTAAGCCTTTGTATCATGGCATTCCCTATTTTTTTACCCAGTTCAAGACCTACTTCATTATCTGTGCGGAAATGGATGCCACCCTGGAATCGTGATTCTGCAGCATCTTTGGCTTTCTTCTGAAAATAGGCTTCCTCTGCCGGGAAGAAGTAGGAATACAAGGTAGCCTGCATGGCGCTCAATACGGCATGCCCGGAGGGATAACCGGGGAAAGGAGGTGTATAGATCAATACAGGCTTAAAGGTTGTATCGTATTGATCCGGGCGGGTGCCCCAGTAGGTGTATTTGGCATCCCAGCAAGCTGCAAAAGCATCATACTGGCCAATTGCGTTGACGGCATATACACGTGCCGTTGCGGGTGGATCGAGGTGGAGGTTATACTCAAATATTTTTTTATTCAGCACTTCGAACCAGAAGTCCTGGCTGGCCCAGTAAAAGGCATTGGCCATGGTGCGAAATGTGGGCTTGAAAGCTTTCAGCTCCGCCATATCCTTTGTATAATCTGGTGGTGGACCCGGGCGGAACTGGCTGCTACTGTCCAGGACCACGGTCTTACTTAACCCCGCCTGCGGCAACATGGGCTTTCCCTTCCATACGCCTGCACCATCAGGTCTTTTGCCATTCCAGCTGTTTTGTGTATAGCCTTTAGTGGCAGCAATTTCCTTTTCTGCTATCAACCTGCCCAGCTCAAATCCTGCACGGGTATCATCAGGCCAGGCCGTACCAGCTGCCAGGCGTGATGTCATAGCACGCTGCGCCATGCGGTTCACTGAATCGGCCAGGGAGGGGAAGAAATGAGCTATCACAGTCGATGCTGCACCTGCCGCCACAGAATACTCGCAGGGATAAGAAGGGCTGGTGGGTTTTACTGCATAAAGCTTAATGCGGCTATCCGCTGCAAAGGGGCGTGGGCGCTGGAAGGCATACTTGGTATCCCAGGCTACTACTGTCGCATCATAAATACTAGTTGCCAGCAGCATATAGGCCAGGGCCCCATTGCCTGTGGTATCAATCATCCATAATTTGTTCATCAATTCTTCCCAGCGATAACCCGGCGCGCCGGCATTCCAATAAGCTACCTGCTGCAGGCCGGCTTCATCCAGTTCCCGCTGCACTTGCAGTAGTTTGACTATCTCCTGTTTGGCAGGTGCAGGTGGCGGAAGCCTGTATTCCTTTACACTATGAATGAACCAGGTTTTCCATTTGCCTGCTTCAGCGCCTGGCTGTGCATATGTAAGGCCTGCAATAAGGATAAAGGCAGTGAGGATCGGTAATTTCTTTTTCATAAATGAAATGTTTAGTACAAGTTTATTCCATTGCCCGAAGCGTCTACACCACCCGTCAATGAACAACCCATTTGCGTAAACAGACGGCAGAAAATATGGGTATGAGAATTCATTGACAAGAACAGGTCATTGGTTGACCCGCACGCCTGTTCTGCAGACGGGCTAAGCTTTCGCGAAAGATTTGCCGATATTTATCATCCAATCAGCCACATGAGCAGAGCCATAGATTTTAACCGCCTGAAGTTCTATATATGGGTCGGTGCCGTTTACTTCCTGTTGTGGCTGATCATTGATACCGCTAGCTCCGGTGCAGCCTTTTTTCCTGTGCTCATAAACAGTGTATGGCTGATCATCTACCTGATAGCGCTCAATTTTATCTTCTTCGAATACACCCTGCCGTGGTTAAGGAAAAAAAGGAAATATGTTTTGGTCACCGTATTGCTCAGTATCGTATGCGCATGGATGCTTTTGATGCTGTGTACGGCCGGCTTTTTTGCCTGGAGGGGCATAGGTTTACTCTTAGGCCTTTATACTCCACTCCAATCTTTTTCTTCCATAGAAAAAGGAATGACTTATTTCGCACCCCACGGCATATTTTCTGTATTCTTTTTCGGAGCGCTCAGGCATGCCTATAATTACACCAGGTTGAAACAGGCATCACAACAACTGCTCATTGAAAAGCAACAGGCGGAGCTGAATTATTTAAAATCGCAAACCAATCCCCACTTCCTGTTCAATACGCTCAATAATATCTATTCACTGGCAAGGGATAAATCAGACCTGGCGCCCGAGTCCATCCTGCGCCTTTCCAAACTGCTGCGGTTCATGCTTTACGAGACCAACGGCAGCTATATAGCCATAGAACAGGAGTTAAAGATCATAACGGATTATATCGCACTGGAGAAACTGCGCTATGATGAATCATTACGCATCAATTACAACCATGATGTTGAAGATATGAAACAGGCAGTACCACCATTGATCCTCGTGCCGCTGGTTGAAAATGCTTTCAAGCATGGTGTATCTGAAACCAGGGGATTGCCTTTCGTGGATATTCACCTCACAATCAAACAACGGCGGTTATCGTTTACGGTCAAGAATTCTTCAGATGCAGCCACAGAGACTATCAAAGAAAATATCGGTCTCTCTAACCTCCGCCGCCAGCTGGAACTGCAGTACAAGGATTACCAGCTTTCTGTTCAACACAAGGATTCCATCTTTATTGCTAACTTAAATATAAACCTGGGCAGTCATGTCTAAGATCAAATGCATCATCATTGAAGATGAACCGTTGGCCACCAAGGTGTTGGTGGATTATATAGGACAGGTGCCTTTCCTGGAATTGAGTGCCAGCTTTAAAGATGCCATCCTGGCCACAGATTATTTACGGGACCACACCACTGACCTGGTATTCCTGGATATTCACCTGCCCAGGTTAAAGGGCATGGCTTTTCTAAAAACACTTACCCACCCGCCAGCCATCATCATCAGTACGGCCTATCACCAATATGCGGTAGAAGGGTTTGAAATGAATGTAACGGATTACCTGCTGAAGCCATTTGACTTTGAACGCTTCCTTGTTGCCGTAACCAAGGTGAAAACAGCCAATACAGGGTTACCCCGCAAGGAGGAAGAACAGGCGCCCAAGGATCACTTGTTTCTCAACGTGCAAAAGAAAAAAGTAAAGGTGCAGTTCCAGGATATCATCTACATCGAAAGCCAGCGTGAATACATTAAGGTAGTCACCACTAAAGGCGAATACCTTTCCAAGATGAGTACACATGAAATAGAAGAATTGTTGCCTCTTCGCCAGTTCAAACGCATTCACCGATCTTACATCATTTCTCTCAGTAAGATCGATTCCTATACCGCCGAAGAGGTCGAGGTTAGTGGAGTATCCATTCCAATCGGGAGAGGATATCGGGAGAGTATGGATTGGTAGGAATAGTCGGAAGTCTATAGTCTGTAGTCGGGAGCCAGGGAAAAAGACCCATTGAAGCAGGGAGGATCACACAGGAATACTGCCAACTTATTTTATATGTTTATCTTGACGGAGAATATTGTTTTGAAAAGCAATTCCAAAAAGTACAATAAAACATTCGCAAATATTCTCGTTACCTGCAATGGTAAAGCGACCATTTAACAATGACAAACGAAATAACTTTTGCCACTAATTCACTATTCGAAAATGTAACCTTTAATAGGAATGCTGATAGTTGGGTTTTTTCTTTTAGTGGCAATATTTATGTGAGTGCTTCAGGGTTTTGGAGATTACTTAGAAACAATAACATTGCTTTTGTATCACTGGATAATGGACATCAGTTTGGATTACTAAAACCACTTGATTTAGTTGAAGAAGTCAAAAAAGAATTAGAAAGTAAACGTTTGACTAAAATTGAGGTTATTAAAGATACATCTGATCTGGTACTAACTTTTACTCATGGACTCAAACTGGAGATTTACATTGCTTCTACAGGTTACGAGACATTTGACTTCTCTATCAACGGCAAAAGATATATTGGTTTAGGTTCGGGTGACATTGCAATCATGGACAGCCACTAAAATAAAGGCCACAGCAGGTAACATGGGTTTCAGGCAATATGGGCTTTTGAAAATGTTTTCAACTGCTTATTTTTAATCAACAATGAAAGTGAGTTAGGCTGAAGTTTTTCAAATATCCATACTGCCTAAAGCCTTTCTCGTTATAGGCATGCCAATGAAGAGCATTATAGTCACAGTCTTTTGTAGTTTGCTAATATTCTGTACTTCATGTAAAGAACACGAATTTTATCTATCCATTACCAATCTTGACACCTCTAAGTACATCAATGTCACTTTGGATGAAATCGCATTAAATCCCTCAAAGTTTCATGGAGTAAAAATTAAGACCATCGGTGTTTTTTATAATGGATTTGAAAACTTTGCCATCTATAGCAAGAAAGGTGAAATTTCAGGAATAGGCAACAGTCTCTGGCTCGAATTGGATTCGTCTTTGATTGGAAACCGTAAAATTCTTAATCGTGCCAACGAGAAGACCGTGCTGATCATGGGAGTAGTTGATACAAATCAGAAGGGACATCAAAGTCTTCATATGGGCACATTATCGGATGTTAAGTTTATCAAATTGAAAAACAACTAAGCCTGCCTTATAATATGGTCAACATTATGCACTTTCCTGTTTTCTTTTTCACTTTCCTCATCCAAGAAACTCTCTCACCATCTCCGCAAACAACTCCGGCATCTTACTGCCCTCCACAATGGAACAAATTTCACCAATGAAAGAGCCATGGGTTCCGGGAAGGATCATGAGTTGGGAATTCGGAATCAATCTTGACATTTGAACTGTATGCTCTGGTGTCATTACATCACGGTCAGCTACTACGATCAAGGCCGGAGATTGAATAGATCGAAGGATATCATCACTCCAGTCTTTAAATGTAGCCATCCTGTTCCTGTCCTTTTCAAACATGTTTTGCAAGCCCTTTGCATCGTTATTGATGGCCAGGTAACCCGACTTCAATTGTTCGGGCATTACGTCCAGCGTGGCCTGTCCCATGCCTTCAAAAAAGCCGGGTATCATTCCTTCCCGCTTATAAAAGGCGGAGATCACCACCAGCTTATCTACCAGGCCAGGTGCTTTATGTGCCACCATCATGGCCGTATTGCCCCCATTGCTGAAGCCCATGATATGCGCCTTGCTTATACCCAGGTATTGAAGCAGGGCTATCACATCCTCGGCGTCCTGCTCAAAAGATTCCGGTGCATCCCGGTCGCTGGTATGTCCATGCGCCTGCAGGTCCATGGCTATCACCTGGTAATGTTTGGCCATTAAGGGCAGCAGGGTACCAAAGCTGGTATGGATGGAAGAGCCGCCACCATGTATCAACACCAGTGGTTGACCTTTCCCATGGATCTCATAATACATGCTGATGCCATTCACAGGCGCATATCCGTTGGTGTTGTTTAGTTGCATAGAAGGAAGTTAATGAAAAATGGGAAAATGGAATAAGAGGTTGACTGGTTAACAAGTTGAAAAGTTGACATGGAGCAGCCAATCTTCGTATCCTTTGCGTGTTTCTCTTAGCGCTGTTCGCGATACAAAAAGGCAAAGAATATATTTAAGATCCTACTGTTTACATCCAGGTTAAACGAGGATTGTACTACCTAATAAATCATGTAAAACTTCAATCACCCGGGTCGCCGCTTTGCTTCCTTGACCATCACAAAATGGCAGACCCCGGGCGGACATCCAGGAGAATTCAAAAGGCAAAAGTAAAAATTCAAAAATGGGGAGATGGAATAGGGAATGAAAAATGTAAAATGAAAAAGGTAAAATGGAAAAGGTGGATGGTCGTTTATTGTTGCGTTTATTGATTCTCCAACTCCAATACTGACTGCAATTGTGCGGCATAGCTGCCTGTCCCGCAGCAATGCGGGATCATTCCGAGGCACGAGGAATCTGTGCTAATCACCTAAAGAATCATTGTATTACTACAGCCTCTTCGACCTAAATGTTTATATGCAAAACAGTCTTACAACAACTGAAAAGCCGTTTCTATTGCAGTCCAAAGATCCCTCCTTCGTCGGGATGACAACTACCAGGGTTTACAATATTCAGTCAGTCTTTATTCGAAGACTTTTGTTATAATAGTCATCGCAATAGGTAATTATTGAATTATAAAGATCTCTACTACCTAAGACATCAATTAACCATTAACCATTGACAATTGAAAATATCTACGGCCATTGCAATAAATTATACTCTTACACCTAAAGAACTATAAACAAAAAACAATAAACCAGGAACAAGCCTATGCTGCATGTTGGAGCAGAAACAATGGTATCATATAATCCTTTGGAAACTCTCCTTCAAACCTTATGGTCCAGTTATAATCATCCATATAGAGCTCTAAGAACTCTAGCTCTTCTTCATTAAGTGGTTTAGATACCTTAATATCAATCCTGTTCTTTTCCTTCTTTACCTTCTCAGGCTTTGGTTCAATGAGCCTGGTAGCTAGTTCTTCTTCAAAGGAAGAAAGCAATAAGTAAAATTGTTCGCGGGTTAAAGAAATACGCTTTTGCTCTGTAAGAAAAGAGAATAAAGCTGCCAATACCTCTTTCTTTTCCATGCCCTGTTTTAAGCATATCAGTGAAAGTTTCCTTACCTGTTTGAATAAATGCGTATATCTTCTCTTTACAGGTACAAAGCGATAAACAATGGAAGACATGATATTACCCTGTTTAAACCTTTCCGCACTCCTCCTGCTTCCTTCAAAGGCGGGATCATTCCAGAAGCGTTTGGTATCCACTCCAGGCAATAGCCTGGCTAAATATCCGTCCAGTTCATTATAATAAAAGTTCACATTGTCATCTAC
>JAEZLJ010000001.1 GCA_023415275.1 Bacteroidota bacterium | reverse complement strand
GTATAAAAGATGGCCTCTTTACCTTCCCATTGTTTAATACTTACAAAATGGCGGGTGGGATTGGTAAATTGGAAGTAGGGGTGATTTCTGAATTTGGAAGAATCGGAATTATAACCAGGTTGAGCAGCCCAAATGGTATCTCTTCTTGTGTTGGGTAAGAAGACTTCTGGTAAAATGGCAGTATCAGCCTTGGCGGGTGAAGGTGCAATGGCGCGGGTTGCCACTCTTTTAGGTGGAATCCTTGTTACAACAGTATCTGTTTTTGGGATGGAATCATTAACCTCTTGTGCCCACAAGTTCAGCCCCGGCAGGATCAATCCAATCAATAACAGGTATTTCAACATAAGCTGCAAAAATATTCTACAGGAATATGGAACCAGCTAATTTATAGCCCAATCCTGTACGATCATAGTCAATTGAACAAGGTCTTTATGCTTCCTGCTCCAAAATGCTGCTTCCAGTTTGATCGTTAAAAGAAACTGGCAAATCCAAGGTGTAGTTTTGATTGCCTTAAATTCCATTCTACATCATCACGGCGGCCCAAAGCCCACGCAAGATTAATGATTCCTGCCTTGGTTTCAAAAGAAAGTCCTACACCGGTGCTTAAATAAGTGTGAGAACTTTGTGTTTCCTGCAGGTGCTTGCCATATCCCCCATCCACAAAGCCAAAAAAAGCTGAATTCACACCAATCAGGTACCTGTATTCCGCAGTGCCGATGGCATATTGTGACACGAACTGGCTTTCTTCGTCAAAACCTCTCAGCAAACGATAGCCTCCTATGCGGAATAATTCATTGCGGTAATAACTGGCGCTTTGATAGAGACCTGTGTTGAGCCCCAACTTGAACGTGCTTTGCCTGCCCAGCGGAATATAATGGGCAGCAGCAGCGGTGATCCTTAACTGGTACACTTTCAGCTTCACGGTATCATACAGTTGCTCAAACTTGAAACCAGGGTCGGAAAGATCCTTCAATTCCAGTATGGCCGCATTTTTTTTAAGTTTTTTAGTACCTGCAGTGGTAGTAAAGCTCAATTCATTTCCCTTCCGTGGATTGAAGCGGTAGTTGGTATTATTGAAGGTATAGGATACACCAAGGTTCAGAGAACTAACATCGGCATCTTTAGGCAGTTGCCTGGTCTGCAATACCTGGGCTGTATTCACTCCATTCACAATGGTTTGTCTCCGCTGCAGAAACACCGAACCCGTTTTGTTAGTGCTTATCCGGTAGGTAGTACCCAGGTTCATGTTCAGATTGAGAAAGGTGCTGTCCCTTTTATACATATCCAGCGAAAAGGCAATGCCAAATGGCGAATGGAATATATATGGTTGTTCATAGACAAAGTTCAACCTGGGAGAGCTTTTTTGCAGTTGCTGCCATACCAATCCTATGGTCTCGCCGGAACCCAGGGCATTGCGCAACAGGATATTGGCATCTACGGTGATCAAAAGCTTTTTGCCGCCAGAAGCCTGGTTGCTGTTGGGAAGAAAACCGATAAGGGCATTGATTTGATTGCTGTTCTTTTCCTTCAAATACAGGTTTAAGACCGAACCTGTGCCCAGCAAACTGAGATCGGAAGGCTTTTCTTCCTGCAGGTAGGTAAGCTCTCTCAGCTTTGCAGAAATGCCATGCAATAGCTTTTTATTATAAATACTTCCGTTAGCAATGCCCAGGTAACGCTGGAGGTAGCTGTTATTGATCTTGACATTTCCAAATATCCTTATACTATCTATTTTATAAAGAGGCCCCTTGTTAATGACCAGTGCAGCCTTCACCTGTTCACCCTGGATGGTAATACTATCCAGGTAAACCTTACCAAATGGATGACCATTTTCCTCTAGGTAATCCAATATCTTCTTTTGACCATCCTGTAAAGTAGCAAAGTTCACAGGCCCGCTAAAGGCTTTATCATTCCAATGGGCAGCTTCCATTATAGGAAGGTTGGCGGGGTCGGTGGAAAGCCTTGCCCATTTATATTGGTCGCCCAGGAAAATAAGGGCCCTTCCGGAAGCAGAATCCATTTGCAGGCTATCCAATGAAGCTGTGATATAGCCCTTAGATTGCAAAAGCGATGGCAGTTCATTGAGGTAAATGGAGGCTTCGATCCTGGAAGGAAAGCTTGATTGAAGGCCTGCCTGTTGCTTCAAAAATGAAGAATCTACATCCACACCAATGTATTGCATCCTGTAAGCCTGTGCATGGGTGCACAATTGTGTTAAAAAGAGAATTGCTGTAAGCAGGTGCTTTAGTTTTGCCATCGTATAAAATCTGGTAGCAGGCAGATGATAGTTGATAGCAGTAGGTTTTCAATCATCTATCCTCCATCACTATTTCAGTACTAACAAAGATTGAAAAGATAACGAAATTGTCAGGAATTTATTTGCATATACCCTTCTGTAAACAGGCCTGCACCTATTGCAATTTCCATTTTACCACCTCCTTGCGCTATAAGGATGACCTGGTGCAAGCTCTATTGAAAGAGATAGAGATGGAAAGAGAATACCTGGGTGGCCAGCCAGTGGAAACTATTTATTTTGGAGGAGGCACACCGAGCATACTTTCTGTAAACGAAGTGGAAATTTTGCTGGAATCTCTTTATAAAAACTTCACCGTAGCCAGTGGTGCCGAGATCACCCTGGAGGCCAACCCTGACGACATCACCAAAGAAAAGCTGCAGGCCTGGAAAAAGGCAGGCATCAACCGGTTGAGCATCGGTGTTCAGTCGTTTTTTGAAGAAGAATTGCAATGGATGAACAGGGCCCACAATGCCTGGCAGGCAAAGGAATCCCTTGAGTTGGCCACCAGCCAATTTGAGAACATCACCATGGATCTTATTTATGGATCTCCTTTGCTTACAGATGCTATGTGGAAGGAAAATGTGGACGCTGCCATTAGCCTTGGTATCCCCCATCTTTCATGCTATGCGCTTACCGTGGAGGAAAAGACACCTTTGCAAAAAATGATTCAGCTGCAACAACGTTTGGATGTGGACAATGATAAACAGGCGAGGCAGTTCTTATTGCTGATGCAATGGCTTCGGGAAAAAGGCTATGAGCACTACGAAGTATCCAACTTTGCATTGGAAGGGTATCGCAGCCGTCACAATTCCTCCTACTGGAAAGGTGCCAGCTATTTAGGGTTAGGACCCTCGGCTCACTCATACAATGGCATAGAGAGAAGATGGAATATTGCCAACAATCAGATATATATCTCTTCTACCAGGGAAGGACAGCCGAAAAGAGAAACAGAGGTATTGTCAGAGCAAAACAGGATCAATGAGCACATCATGATCTCGCTCAGGACAAAGGAAGGCCTGGACCTGGACACTATTGAAACACACTGGGGAAATGCCGAAAGAAAAAGGATAGAAATACAATCAGCAAAGTATATCAAGGCAGGCTATATAGTTCAGGAGGGTGCATTTAGCAGGCTTACAGATGAAGGCATGCTCCGTGCAGATGGCATAGCTGCTGATCTTTTCAATGAAACAGGGCTGCCTGCCTGAGTCATCTGACTCAACACTCGTTATCACTTACACCAGCACCTGTTCTATCATTTGGAAGCCTTCCTCTGCATGCAACCTGGCCCATAATATTTTATAGATAGTTTCAGCAATAGGTGTCTCGGCTCCTATTTTCTGATTGATATTGTAAATGCATTTGGTAGCATAATATCCTTCTGCCACCATATTCATTTCCAGTTGTGCCGATTGCACCGTATATCCCTTGCCTATCATGTTACCAAAGGTGCGGTTACGGCTATAAAGGGAATAACAGGTCACCAGCAGGTCGCCAAGGTAAACAGAGGCGGCATAATTGATATCCTTTCTTTGATTGGGAGCGCTGGCCTTCTGGTGTTCCCCCACCACCATGTGTTGGGCCCCTACCTTGCGCAGGAAGCAGGCCATTTCATCAGCGCTATTGGCAATGTACACACTCAGGAAATTGTCGCCATACTCCAGGCCATGGGCTATTCCTGCACCCAGTGCATAGATGTTCTTTAATACTGCCGCATATTGCACGCCCAGGATATCGGTATTGATAATTGTATTGATATAGCTGGTCTGGAAGAAAGAAGCAATGGACGTAGTGGCCGTTTCATCAATGCCTGAGAAAGTGAGGTAGGACAGCTTTTCAGCAGCTACTTCTTCTGCATGGCAGGGTCCCAGTACAGCAAAATAATTTTCCAGTGGCACATCATAATGCTTTGACAAATGTTCATTCAATAAGAGGTCCTCACCAGGCACCAAACCCTTAATAGCAGATAGGATCTTTTTATCTTTCAGGGAGGACTTATCAATTTTCTCCAGAACTTCCACTATATAGGCAGAGGGCACAGCCATAACGATCAAATCAGAACTGTTCACTACATCCTGCACTTCATCAGACATATTGAGCAGCTCTATATCAAAATAAGCTGAACTTAAATAGTTAGGATTATGCCTGCGCCGTTTGATATAATCTATGGAAGTTTTGTTCCTGACCCACCAGTTTACTTTTTGCCCATTGTCGGTTACTATTTTAACCAGGGCTGTGGCCCAACTTCCATTTCCAATAACACCAATATTATAGGATCTTTCCATGAGAAGAATTAAGTGATTGCGTTCCTAAAGAATTCAATGGTAGCCAAAGAAAGGAAAGTTACCCGGTATAAAAATAACTTTTCCAATATCCCATTACTTAGCAAAATTAAATGCTTAGGAGCTACAGCTATAATATGATGAAGAGGCTAATGAATTAAATAAGAATAGTTATAGCAAAGAGCTATTATTTTTCAAACAATTTCTCTTGCGGCACTACTTTTACCTTATCCCCTGTCTTTAAGGTTTTGCTTATGGCATTATAAGGACCGGTTACTATTTGCTCCCCTTCTTTCAGGCCACTGATCACTTCTATATAATTGATATCCTGAATGCCAGTTTTCACTACTTTCTTCTGGATCTTGTTATCTGCGGTGACTATAAATACCACTTCTTCCAGTTCATCGCCAGAAACGGTTTTTTGATTGTCGTCATCATTATTATTGTTCTCAGCGTTCTTTTGTTGCTGCTTTTTCTTATCCTCAATATTTGTATCTGTGCCTTTTACCCTGGCAGCTACTGAAGCGATGGGCACACTGACCACACCTTCCCTTCTTTTGGTTTTAATATCTGCACTGGCATTCATGCCTGGGCGGAAGGGGAATTTTTTAGGTTTTGCAGGATCGGTAAGATCCTGGTAGCTGGCAGGATCTAAACGGATGTGCACCTCGTAGTTGGTGACGTCGTTAGTACTGGTAAGCGTACCAGTTTTAGTACTGGCTGCAATTTGAGTAACAATGCCGCTGAATTTTCTTTTGTTGTAGGCTTCCACTTCCACATCGGCAGAGTCGCCGATGCTCACTTTGACAATATCATTTTCGCCCACATCCACCCGCACTTCCATGGAGCTCATATTGGCCACGCGCATCATTTCAGTACCTACATTAAAACTGTTACCTGCAACGCGTTCACCTTTTTTCACACTCAGAGAAGAGATAACCCCGTTCATCGGTGCAACCAACGTGGTACGTCCCAAATTCTTATTAGCCGCTTCCAGGCTGGTCCTGGAACTTTGTGTGCCCGCCTGCAGGCTCCTGATATTTTGAACGGCAGCATTGTACTGGGCCTGTGAAGTCGCGTACTTAGTCTCGAACTGCTCAAATTCTGCCTTAGAGATCACTTTTTGATCATACAACTCCTTATTCCTGTCGTAAGAGATCTTGTCCTGGTTCAACTGGGCTTTCAAAGCCTGTAATGAAGCCTGGCTGTTGGCCACGGTTGCCTGGGATTGCGCTACCCTGGCTGCAGCTTCATCGCGCTGGGAAGAATAAATATCTGCATAGATACGAGCGAGCACCTGGCCTTTTTTTACACTGTCCCCTTCCTCCACATTAAGCTCGGTGATTTCGCCGGATATGTCAGGGCTGATCTTGACTTCTACTTCAGGGTATATTTTACCACTGGCGGTGACTGTTTCCGTGATAGTACGCTTTTGAGCTTTTTCAGCTGTGACCTTTATCCCTTCGTTGGAGTTTCCTTTTACAAGTTTTCCAACTACTAAAAGAAGTATCAAAACTCCTAATCCTACCAAGACCCATTTAACTGTTTTATTCATATTACCCCCATTCCCTAAAGGAAGATTTTATGACCAGTCTTTAATTCCTGGTCTCTTTATTTTTATTCAATCAGGTTTATCTTATCTGTTCAAGCCCTTTGACTATAACTTCATTCCTTCTCCCTTGTAAAATTCCAGCAGCTTCATTCTAAACACATATTCAAACTGGGCTGCCAGGGCATCAAGCCGGGATCTGAACAAGCTATTTTGATTGGTGATCAGTTCAATAGTTTGCAGCAAGCCGGCGCCGTATCTTTTCTGTGAATAATCATAGGCCTTTTCTGCAGCCTCTACACCTTTACGTGCCGAGAGATAGCGTTGTTGAGCACTAATGGCATTATTATACGCCCCATAAATATCCTGCTGAAGGGTAAGGTTGTCCTGGTCTACCTGCAACTGAATGCCTTCTGCATCCAGGCGAGCCCGGTCATACACAGTGCGCAATCGCCTGTTATTAAAAATAGGAATAGATAAATTCAATCCCACAGCCTGGCTTAGGTTCACATTAAATACCTGCCTGCCGAAGGGAGTGTTTTTAGATGCTACGGATACACCCGGGCGTACAGCATAAAACCTGGTTCCAGGTGCAGTCTCCACATATCCAAGGGTATCCAGCTTGCCCGAAGGGGTTACAATAAAGTTTTCCTGGTCAGGAAAAAGGCTGGAGTAACGGGAACCAATATTGGCAAATGCCGATATGGTTGGAAACATGGAAGCCCTGGCAGCCTGGATATTTTTCAAGGCAGCCTGGTACCTGAACTGGTTGACACGCTGCTGTGGCAAATTCTTCAAAGCCAACTGATACACCCTGGCTGGCTCCAGGTCGGCAAGTGGCTCTAAAGGAATGGAGGTAACATCTGGCTTTTCGATATCGAAGGCCACCGCCATATCGAGATTCAATAATGCTTTTAATTGTATCAGGTTCTGCCGGTAGGTAGAGACGTTTCCGATATATGTGGCACTGTCTGTAGCCAGCTGTGCTTCCAGCTCCACTGCATTCAGCTCGGGCAATACGCCCGCCCTGACCTGCTTGCGAATATTATCCAATTGCGATTGTGTCTGGCCTATCTGGAGGCTGCTGACATCTATTTGCTCACTGGCCAGCAAAGCCTGCAAATAAGCTACAGCCACGTTCAGGGCAATATCATTCCTTGCTTTATCTGCTGAAGCATCTGCAGCCTGTTTGGTGAGCTTATCAGCTTCAACGGTATAGCGCTGTGAGAACCAGTTGAATAAATTGACACTGGACTGAAGCTGGAAATTGCTAAAGAAAATGCTTTGGTTTTCAAAAGAGTTGGTAGCAGGATTAATAGACCGCCCGAAGTTGTACCCCCCATTAGATGAAAAATCCAGGTTGGGAAGCTGGCCCGCCTGGCTAAGCTTCAACTGCAATGCTGACACCCGCGCCTGGATATCGGCCTGCTTTACAGAAATGTTATTCTGCATAGCATAGGTTACGCAACGTTGCAGGTCCCATTTATCCTGTGCCTTTACTGCCTGTGCTATTATCAACAAAAAGAAAAAGCCTAGTAATGGTCGCTTCATAGCTGTAAAAATAATGCAATTGATGAGAGTCTAAATACCACTTAAGGCCTGATTTAGATCATCTATCAGGTAAGCAGGATCTTCCAGGCCTGTATAGAGCCTAATATATTGGTGCTCTATATTATCCTTATCAAAATCTGCCGGCTGCAGGCCTGCACATTTGGGAATCACCAATGACTCATGCCCTCCCCAGCTGACTGCCATAAAAAAATGCTTCAGGGATTCACAAAAGCGGGTGATGGAATCCATGGTTCCATCCTTCAGTGTAAAGGTCATCAAGCCACAGGCTCCTTCCATCTGCTCTTTGGCCAATTGATATTGGGGGAAAGATTCATCCAAAGGAAAGAGTACCTGCCCGACTTTAGGATGTGATTTTAGAAAGTCCAGCACCTTCCGGCTGGTATGGGTGATCCTTTCCAACCTGGCTGGTAACGTTCTTAATCCACGCAATAATAACCAGGCGTTGAATGGAGATATACCACTTCCCACATTGAGGTATTCAGAATCGAATATTTTTTTGATCATGGCATGAGAGCCGGACAATACACCACCCAGCGTATCGCTGTGCCCACTGATATACTTGGTAGCCGTTTGCATGCTGAGATCAATGCCCATTGCGATTGGCCGTTGGTAAATGGGTGTGCAATAGCTGTTATCGATCATGGTGACCAGTTGATGCACCCTGGCCAGTTCCACTACTTTATTTAAATCCTGCAGTGCATAGGTCCATGAATTGGGAGACTCCAAATAAATAAAACTGGTGTTAGCTTGCAAAGCCGCTTTAAAATTTTGAATATCCGTACCATCAACATAAGTGGTTGTAACCCCAAACCTGGGGAGTATGACGTCAAACATCTTCTGCGCCCATGTATAAGGACTTTTTACGGATACTATATGGTCACCAGCTTTTACATTGGCCAACACGCCCGCGAAGATGGCGGCAGCCCCACTTCCGAACACCAGGCAATCTTCAGCCTGGTCAAGGGCAGCAAGCTTTTTCCTTAGAATGTCTACGGTTGGGTTCAGGCCACGGCTGTATAAATAACCACCCATTTCATCTTCAAAAGCGGTCCGCATATCCGCCACCGTTTTGAAGGCAAAATTGCTGGACTGCATAATTGGTGGTGCAATGGCATTGAAATAGTTTTCACGATCCTCAGCCAGTTCATTGATTATATAAGAGAGGTCCTTAAGAGGAGGCATATTTTTTTCTTTTGATTGAAGTAACAATAAAGTAGATCAGCAGGAAGGCAGCAAATACTGCAATTCCGGTCCACGCCAGTTCAGGTGTACTCACCCAGATACTGATGCCTACGAAAATATAGGCTGCAATGAACACCAATGGCATTAAAGGATACAGCTTCATTTTATAAATACCGCTTCCATCGAGTTGCCTGGTCCTTTTCCTGATGATGAAAATAGTGGCAGCCGATGTGGCCATGCCAATGGAATCAAGGAAAATGGTAAAGCCCAATATCTTGTCGAATGTTTTAGCAAAGCAAAGCACTATAATGCCGATGGCTGCAAAGGCTGTAAGACTGACAGTAAGCACATCTTTCTTTTCATCTTTTTTCTTAAAAGAAGCAGGCAGAATACCGTCTTCGCTCATAGCATACATGACCCGGGGATTACTGAGAAGCAATACGTTGACATAAGCCAATACTGCTACAAACAATAGTATGGAAGATACCATTCTGCCAGTAGGCCCAAACATTTTTTCGGCCACAATGGAAGCGATGCCCCTGGAAGTTTTCAAATCTTCGAAACCGATAGCATTGTAATATGCAAAGCTCACTGCCAGGTAAAGTGTAATGATGATCAGCAAGCCGGTAAAGATGCCCTTGGGAATGGTTCGGCGGGGCTGTTCAATCTCCTCACCAAAGTTGATGGTTTGCTGGTATCCTCCATAAGTAAAGGAAACTGCGATGAGGGCAATGCCAAACGATTTGACATAATCCATCCATGTATATTCCTTTACTACCGTATGGGCCTGTTGATGATCACCTGTGATAAAAAAGATAGAAGAGATAAGCAATACCAGCATTCCTATCTTGATGATCATTAAAATATTTTGAGCCAGGGCACTCATGCGCAACCCCAACAAGTTCACACCATAGAATATCAGGATGGGGATCATGGCAATGATGGACTTTATGAGAAGGGGTGGTTCGGTATTGAAAATAACCTGGGATATATATTCACTGCCAATGAGTGAAACACCTGCCATGGAGGCGGCATTGGAAATAAGGATGATACAATTGATGGCAAAGGCAATGGAAGGATGGTAGCATTCGGCAAACACCTTATAATAGCCCCCTGTGACAGGAAAGCGGGAACCAATTTCAGCATAGGTAAGCGCTCCGCATAATGCAATTAAACCACCAGCTACCCAGGCAATAAAAAACACCCCTGGCGTAATGGAGGCGTTAGCTGCATCGGCAGAAGTTCGGAAGATACCCATTCCTATCACTAACCCTACAACGATCATGGTCAGGTCAAACAGTTTAAGCTTTGGTCTTTCTGTCATGCGCTGAAGATAATAAGAGTTTGTGTTACAGGAATTTATTCAACGGGTTAATCTTTGCAAATACCATTATTGGTATTGTACATTATGAAAATGATATCGAGAAATTTCCTATGTAATTAATCAAAGCTTTGGTTGGAAGCAGAAGCACGCTTCAACAATTCATCAAATTGCTGTGGACTGAGGTCATTATAAAAGAAGTAAACGGGATCCAGCTTCTGTCCATTTTTATGCACCTCATAATGGCAATGGGGCCCGGTGGATTTTCCGGTGGATCCCACATAACCTATCAGGTCTCCTCTTTCCACCCGCTGCCCTACCCTGGCTTTTACCCGCACCATGTGCCCATACAAGGTTTCATAGCCATAGCCATGATTGATCACTACGTGGTTGCCATAACCGTTGCCGGTGTTTCCGGCTGTTTTGATCACGCCATTGGCGGTGGCGTAAATAGGTGTACCCTGGGCCGCGGTAAAATCCAGGCCGGCATGCATTTTAACTGTTTTGTAAATAGGATCGATACGATACCCAAAACCGGAAGCAATCCGGTTCAGATCTTTATTACTTACAGGCTGAATGGCTGGAGTAGCCGCCAGTAGCTTTTCCTTATTATTGATCAGGCCTGCGATTTCATTATAAGAAGCTTTTTGAGCGGCAATGCGGTTTTTTAAATTGGTAAGTGTAAGACTGATCGACCTAACCAGTTCATTTCCACTCATACGCTCTACACTTGCAATTTCCTTTTGCTTTTCCAAAAAGGTGGCCCTGGCGCTATCAGGCAAGGGGCTTGCCTCGAAAATGCTGCGGTACACACTGTTATCTCTTTTCTCCAGTTCAGCCATCTTCATCTGTATTTGCGCTACAGAATCATTAAGATCTTCAAAGTCCTGCTTTAATTGCGCATTTTGAATACGGAGGTATTTTTCATTGGGAGAACCTACAAACTGGAAAGCGAAATAGGAGATCAGGGCGGCTGTAACGAATGCGGTAGCTATAAAGGCTATAAAGCGCAGGAATTTCACCCTTAGTGGTGTCACCAGTTTTTCATACCGAAGTGTATGGGTATTATAGAAATATTTGATTTTTTTCATGGTGGCGATTGGATGATGAAACGGCAATCGTCAGACACTAAATTGGCAACCATTGATTTTTGCTCTCGTTCTCATGCCAGGCATAATGAAAATTCAAATGGTCAATTGACAATTCACGATTGACGTATCATTACCTTTGCAATCCCCGCAAAAACAGCGAGGGAAACAAATATACTGGCATATAAAGCAAAAATCAATCTTTTATTGTGAGCATAATGACTAGCGCAGACATACGCAAAGCTTTTTTAGATTTTTTTAAAACGAAAGATCATCATATCGTTCCCTCTTCTCCTATAGTGGTAAAGAATGATCCTACCCTGATGTTTACCAATGCAGGGATGAACCAGTTCAAGGATTATTTTCTTGGAAATAAACAGGCACCCTACCCACGGATTGCTGATACACAAAAATGCCTGAGGGTGAGTGGTAAACACAATGACCTGGAAGAAGTAGGTGTTGATACCTATCATCATACTATGTTTGAAATGTTGGGAAACTGGAGCTTTGGTGATTATTTTAAAAAAGAAGCCATTGAATGGAGTTGGGAACTTCTGACCAAAGTGCTGAATATTCCTGCAGACCGATTATATGTAACTGTATTTGAAGGTGATACCAAAGAAGGCCTTCCTGTGGATGAGGAAGCGGCTGAAGAATGGAAAAAATGGATCAGTGCCGACAGGATATTGATGGGCAATAAGAAAGATAACTTCTGGGAAATGGGTGATACGGGGCCTTGTGGACCCTGCACAGAGATCCATGTGGATTCAAGGTCTGAAGAAGAAAGGAAACAGGTAGATGGAAAGACTCTTGTGAATGCTGACCATCCCCAGGTAATTGAAATATGGAACAATGTATTCATACAATACAACCGTTTAAAAGACGGAAGCCTGCAACAACTCCCCGCCAAACATGTGGATACAGGTATGGGCTTTGAGCGCCTGGTGAGAGTGATACAAGGCAAGAATTCCAACTATGACACGGATGTATTTACAGGCACTATCAGTAAGATCTGCGAGATCACCCAGATGAAATACCAGGGCGGTGATTCAAAGGCAGATATTGCAGTGAGGGTATTGTCAGATCATATCAGGGCCATATCTTTTACTATTGCAGATGGGCAGCTTCCATCCAATACAGGAGCTGGCTATGTCATTAGAAGGATATTAAGAAGAGCCGTACGTTATTATTATTCCTACCTCGATTATAAAACACCACTGTTATTTCAACTCGTTCCTGTAATCGCAGAACAATTTGCAGGAGTATTCCCTGAATTGAAACAGCAGGAAGCCTTTGTGACAAAAGTGATCAAAGAAGAGGAAGAAGCTTTTTTAAGAACACTGGAGAAAGGATTAAAGCGTATAGAAGACATTATCGGAGCATCGGGTAAAGAGATCTCAGGGAAGGATGCTTTTGAGCTATACGATACGTATGGCTTTCCCTTTGACCTGACACGCCTTATCGTTTCTGAAAGAAACCTATCAGTGGATGAATCAGCATTCAATGCTGAAATGCAAAAGCAAAAGGAACGTTCCCGTGCTGCCACAGCTATTGATACTGAAGACTGGATTGTGGTAAACGAAGGCAACAACTCTATTTTTGTTGGGTATGATTCGTTGGAAACCGAGGCCCATGTGCTTAAATACAGGAAAGTAAAAACCAAAGGACGTGAAGCATACCAGATCGTACTGGACCAAACACCTTTTTATGCAGAAAGCGGCGGACAAGTAGGCGATAGTGGCGAATTATTGATTAATGGGCAAAAACTGAAGGTAGTAGATACCAAAAAGGATAATGACCTGATCATACATTTTGCTGAAAAGATACCTGCAGACCTAAATGGGAAAGTGGAGGCAAAAGTTGATGCACATAAAAGAAAAAATACAGCAGTGCATCACAGCGCCACGCATCTTCTTCATGCCGCCTTACGCAAAGTCGTGGGTTCGCATGTAGCACAAAAAGGATCTTTGGTGAATGCCGACTACCTGCGTTTTGACTTTTCCCATTTCAGCAAATTGACCAACGAAGAGTTGGCTGAGGTAGAAAAAATAGTGAACCAGAAAATAAGAGAGAATATTCACGTGGTAACCAGGTACATGCCCAAGGAGGAAGCTATGAAAACGGGTGCCATGGCTTTATTTGGCGAAAAGTACGGAGATGAGGT
The DNA here is from genome assembly GCA_023415275.1 of Bacteroidota bacterium. Taxonomy (GTDB): domain Bacteria; phylum Bacteroidota; class Bacteroidia; order Chitinophagales; family Chitinophagaceae; genus Flavisolibacter. The sequence continues at coordinate 21,978 of JAEZLJ010000001.1, read as the reverse complement.
ACGGGTGGTCAGTATGGATCCCGGATACTCTGTAGAACTTTGTGGGGGTACCCATGTTGGTGCCACAGGAGAACTGGGCTTCTTCAAGATCATTTCTGAAAGCGCAGTGGCTGCAGGTGTACGAAGGATAGAAGCATTAAGTGGAGCAGCTGCGGAGCAATATGTCAATGAACAGATTCAACTGGTGCAAACCATCCGGGAGCAATTGAAAAGTCCAAAAGATATTGTAAAGGCTATTACCACCCTCAATGAAGAGAATACCCAACTTAAAAAGGAAGCCGAAAGAATGGAACAATCCAGGTTGTCTGGATTGCGGGATAGCTTAAAAGTAAAAGCACAGGAAATCAACGGCGTTAATTTTATTGGAGAAGTGGTAAACCAGGTGAATGCTGATTCTTTAAAAAAGCTGGCATTTGAATTAAAATCAGTTATATCCAACCCCATCATCGTGCTTGCTTCCTCTGTGGAGGGCAAAGCAGGAGTGGTGCTATTGTTTGATGAGGACAAAACAAAGGAAAAAGGCCTTGACGCCAGTGCCCTGATCAAGCAAAAGATTGCCCCGCTAATAAAAGGAGGCGGAGGTGGTCAAAAGACACTGGCAACTGCCGGTGGCCAGGATATTTCCTCCCTTCAACAGGTCATTGATACCGTTAAAGCCCTGCTTTAAACCTTTTAACATTTTAACAATTGCGAAGTCTTTCGTAATTGAGAACTGTTCTCTATATTTGATCTACGAAATTTAACGTAGACAAAACAATACAGTTATGAAACAAATTTTTGTAAAACGATTGTTGATTGCGGGGATTGCTTTTTTAACCGTTCCCTCTGTTGTACTGGCTCAAAAAGAGAAGTCCAAAGACACCAAGGAAGAAAAGGAAATGCAGACCATTGTCATCACCAGGAATGCCAATCTCGATAAGAAAACGGTCATTGAGATTGATGGTAATAAAGTGAAAGTAAACGGCAAGGATGCCGAAGAGGATAAAGATGTACATGTAAATGTAAACACCATAAAAGGTTTAGGCAACCGCAACTTCAGGATGATGAACCGTGCCCCTGGCGGTGGTACCTGGAATATGGATATGGACCATGATGGTTTCTCTTTATTCAGTGAAGATGACAACAGGGCTATGCTTGGGGTAAATACTTCAAGTGATGATAAGGGAGCAGCTATTGAAGGCGTAACAGATGAAAGTGCTGCAGAGAAAGCCGGTCTTAAAAAAGGCGACATTATCACAAAAATCGGTGATAAGAAAATTGAGGATGCAGAAGATGTAACAGAAGCCATTCATGACCGCAAACCTGGTGATAAGGTTGATATTACTTACCTGCGTGATGGAAAAGAGCGGAAAGCCACTGCTGAATTAGGAAAATGGAAAGGCATCCGCATGAATACTTTTACTATGCCAAGAATTGCTATGCCTGAAACCCCCATGCCCCCTATGGAAGGATTTGGTGGCAATGTCTATGCATTTGGTGGACGTCCCAGGCTGGGCTTATCCATACAGGATACAGATGAAGGCAAGGGTGTAAAGGTGCTGGATGTGGATGATGAAAGCAGTGCTGCAAAAGCAGGAATTAAAGAAGGAGATATTGTGCTTGGCATTGATGATAAGGAAGTTAAAAGCACAGATGATGTGACCAGGACAATGAGGGAAAACAGGGATAAGTCATCTTATAACTTCAAGATTGAAAGGGATGGAAAAACACAAATTGTTACCGTGAAGATCCCGAAGAAACTTAAAACAGCGGAACTATAAACCATAGTTTTCATGAAGGAGTATTACCTTCTTCTATAAAATTTCTCAGTTCTCATGTGCATAGACCGGTCCCAATGGGGCCGGTTTTTTCGTAATATCATGGGGTTTAGCCTAATGGAGTATTTTTGCCCGGATGTTGACCATACAGGATTATGAAATAGTCATTGGCCTTGAAGTGCATGCGCAGCTACTTACCAAAAGCAAATTATTTTGCGGAGACAGTACTGTTTTTGGAAGGGAACCTAATACCCAGGTCAGCGTAGTATCGCTGGCTCATCCGGGCACTTTACCCAAAATGAATAAGGAGGCTATTTCTATGGCCGTAATGCTTGGACTGGCCTGTCATTGTGAAATTGTGCAGCACAATTATTTTGCCCGCAAAAACTACTTCTACCCCGATCTCCCCAAAGGTTACCAGATCTCACAACATACCACCCCTATTTGTAAAAGTGGCTACCTTGAAGTTCAGGTAGGAAAAGAAACAAGGAAGATCCGGTTGAACCGGATCCATATGGAAGAAGATGCCGGCAAAAGCCTGCATAATGAAGATGGTTATACCAACATTGATTATAACCGGGCAGGCATGCCCCTCCTGGAGATCGTTACGGAACCGGATCTGCGAAGTGCCGAAGAAGCATTCGCCTATGTGACAGCCCTTAGAAAACTGGTAAGGCATTTAAATATCTGCGATGGCAACATGGAGCAAGGCAGCCTCCGGTGTGATGTGAACATCTCGGTGCGCAAAAATGGAGACCCAGAACTGGGCACCAAGGTGGAAATTAAAAACCTGAACTCTATACGCTTTATAAAAAAGGCCATTGAAAGTGAAAGCCTGCGGCTTATAGAACTGCATCAAAAAGGCGAAGAGATTCTTCAACAAACAAGGGGATTGAATGAAGCCGATTTCACTACCTATGCCATCCGCACCAAGGAGGATGAAGATGATTACAGGTATTTTCCTGAACCAGACCTTCCTCCATTTCTTATTTCTGATGAAATGATCGAATCCATCAGGCTAATGTTACCTAAACCGGAATCTGAAATAAAAGAGGAGCTGAAAACAACCTATCACCTGCCGGAGTATGATGCTGCCCTATTAGCAAATGATCCAGAGTTAGCTTCTTATTTTTCAGGAATCATTCAATCCACTGAAAATTATAAAGCAGCTGCTAACTGGGTCATGGGTCCTGTAAAAAATTACCTGGTGACAGAGGACGTTTCTCCTGATAAATTCAATGTGCAACCTCAATCCATTGCCAGGCTTATACAATTGATCGATACAGGAAAGATCAGTTTTGGTATTGCTTCGCAAAAGATCTTTACAGAATTGACAAAACAACCTGGATTAGATATTTATTCTTATATAAAGGAAAATGACCTGGGATTGGAATCATCTTCCTTACAAATTGATTTGTTAATTCAAAATGCCCTGGACAAACATGCCCAAAAAATAACAGAATATAAGAAAGGTAAGAAGGGATTGCTTAGTTTATTTGTAGGTGAAGTCATGAAGCTATCCGGTGGAAAAGCGGATGCCAGGCTGGTTACTGAAAAGATCATTGAAAAATTAAATGGCTAATTAATGAATAAAATTCTCATTGCATTTGTTTGTGCGGGTATATTATCATGCAATAATAAAAAGGATGGCAATTCCTTTAAGGTGGATGGCACTGTCAAGAACAGTACGGCAAAAATGATTTATCTACAGGAAAGCCCTGCCGGCTCCGCCCCTGTTATTATAGATTCTGCCCAGTTGCAAAAAGATGGTTCATTTGACCTGTCAGGTTCGGGCAAGGAAGAATCTATTTATAGCCTGCGGGTGAATGAAAATCCATATCCATTTGCTGTATTGATCAATGATTCAAAAAAGATCACTGTGAATGCAGACCTGATGAACCAGGCGGAACCCTATACAGTAAGTGGTTCAAAGGCGAGCCAGGGCATTATAGACTTTGACAAGTCAACCATGCAGAAGGCAAAAAATATTTATGAACTGAGCCGCGAAGTGGATTCACTTTTAAAGATCAAATCGCCGGATAGCGTAGTGAATGTGCCTTTCGGTAATTACGAAACTGCTGCCACTGATTTAAAATCATATACATTGAATTTTATAGACAATGCCACCAGTCCTGTGCTGGCATTATATGCATTAGGTAATTACCAGCGGCTTACCCAACAATTAGGTCTAAAACCTTTGAATAACATGGAAGTAAGCGAGGTGGTAAATAAATCTTCTGCTAAATTTCCAAACAGTACGGCTTTGAATGAATTGAAAAAGAACCAACGGTCACAACAAGCTCCGGATTTCACACTTCCGGATACAACTGGAACGCCTGTATCTCTTTCCTCCTTTAAAGGAAAGTATGTGTTGGTAGATTTCTGGGCCAGTTGGTGCGGTCCATGCAGGCAGGAAAACCCGAATGTGGTAAAAGCATATAACCAGTTCAAGGATAAAAACTTTACTATTCTGGGTGTATCACTGGATAAGAATAAGGCCGCCTGGCTGCAGGCCATCAAAAATGATGGACTTACCTGGAATCATGTAAGTGATCTTAAATATTGGGAAAGTGAAGCAGCTGCACTTTATGACGTGAGAAGCATTCCTTACAACGTGCTCATAGATCCTACCGGAAAGATCATTGCTGAGGATTTAAGAGGCAAGGACCTTGAGAATGCATTGAGCTCCTTATTGAATAAATAGTTACTTGTTAGGTTCCTCTACTCATAAAAAAGACCTGCCTGAATAAACGGGCAGGTCTTTTAGTATTATCTGGATTTATGTTATCGCCTGAAAATAGATGTATGGGTATAGGTACTTCCATTTCCAGCATATTTCACCTTCGCAACAATATTGAATGTATTATCACAAGAGGAGAAAGTACCTGTAGCTGTGATAGTGGAAATAGCTGAACCACTACCAAAATAATTCTGCTGAGGAATGGTCACAGAAAAATTAGCAGGATTGCTCCAGTCTAAAGTAGCTGTTAATCCAGGGGTAATAGCTCCATCAGTAACATCAAAAGGACCCCAGCCATTGTCAGAAGTAGCACCAAGGTTTTTGATGACTACAGTGCCTGATGTAGGTGTAAGGGGTGTCCAATTTGAAATGGTAGCCGTATAGTTCGGTTTTGAACTGGCACCACCATTATAAGTATCTGTTGAATTAGAATAATCACCCACCAGGTTGGCGCCATTTACATCACAATACTTACGCATGATCACAGTATAAACATTGTTGTAAGCGCTTGCAGCTACATCTCCACTGCCAATCGTAACCTTCAGGGTATCAATTCTTGAAGAAGAAGGATAACCTGCATAGATGCCCTGGATAGGCAAAGAATCCAATGCTTTTCCTGCAGGAATGACTAATGAAGCAGGTGCCGTGTATTGAGACCCTGCAGCGGCACCCGTAGATGAAGCATAGCTAAAAGTCACAGTCCTGTCCTTATCTGCCACTGCAGTAATACCCACCGGAATTTTAAAAGGGGTATTGGCACTGCTGACATAATAGGTAGAAGATAAAGTGGTAGCATTGAATTTTGCAAAGCTTGGAGGTATCACCTCTTTGTCAATTACAAGGTTATTCTTTTTGCAGGCTCCTATTGTAAAAAGAATAGTAGCAGCAAACAGAAATCTAAAAATATTATTATTCATGATTCGAATACTTTTTGTCGTTGATTTAATCTTATGGGTTTTGATCAGCAGGTGTCATAGACAAGTTATTATCTAATTCACGCTGAGGTATTCTTAACAAGAATCTTGGATCTGCATCTGGCATGGTATATACACCCGGGTCAAAACTTGGCGCACCATGGTTTCCTGTTCCTGTAGGTCTATTCAAACCTGTTTTCAAACGCTTGATATCGAACAATGAAAATCCTTCACCCCATAATTCGATCCTGCGTTGTAACAAGATCTCACTTAACAATTCATTACCGCTCAAAGAAGAAGCACTGTAAGCACGGTACCTGGCTTTTACCAAAGTTTCCAACACAGTTTTTGCTTCCGCCTCTTTTCCCTGGCGGGCTAACGCTTCAGCCTCGATCAGGTACATTTCGGAAGCCCTCATATACAGGTAATCTGCTTCCCATTTTTTAGAAGCGTCAGGCACCTGGAACTTTAACTGGTTGTAAGGAGGATTTGATGTCGAAGTAGATGTAGGTGTTCTAAAAAGTACTTTCCTGGCATCACCTTTAGCGATTTGATCATATAAAGCTTTTGTGATCTTCTTCTGGTTACCCAGCGCAGCATATCCTCCTGTGCGGATATCCATATGCGAGAAAAATGAGGCATAAGTAGTTGCCTGGTCTGCAGGTATAATTGAACCCCACATCCATTCCTTGCTTTTTGCCGAAGAAAAAGCAGGTATTGTGTCATATTCAACAGAGTCCATTAATGTATATCCTTGCCTGGCCTTATTTGCAGCGGTGGCAGCAGTAGCCCAATCTTCCATAATCAAAGCTGTACGAGCTCTTAAGCCTTCTACTACATGAATATCAATATTGGATTTCAGTGCTTGTGCCTTTCCATTGAGCAATGTTTCGGCAAGTGTTAAGTCAGATACTATTTGATTGTATACTTCCTGAACACTGGCTCTTGGCTTACCCGATTGCAGTTCTGCAACTGAGGAGTGCTCATCATAAATAGGCACCCCTGGTTTGGACTCATTTCCTTTGTAGGTTTGTTGAAACCAATTTACCAGGTTATAGTAAGCATAGGCTCTTAAACCCAAGGCCTGGCCTTTCACATCTTCTTTTTGAGCTTGTGTGGCATCTCCTACAGCATCAACACTTTTAATGATATTATTAGCTTGTTTAATGATATCATAATATAAGTACCAGGCAATATCAGAACGGCGTCCTGAAGTGGCTACGCCCTGTTCTGAATAATTGTAATCCCTGTTGAACCATCCATACCCTGCAGTGTGAACGATCATATCATTACCCATAAGATCAGCAGAAAGATCAAGGGCTTTTTGACCGAAATTATCATGGCCGGTACTGCCTGCAATCCCATATTGAAACTGCTCTTTATAAATACCCTGCAATGCAGATGATATACCAATGTATGACGTAAACAGAGTTTCCTTCGTTACACCATTACTGGGAACTGTTTCCAGGTAGCTTTTTTTGCAACCAGCTATTGCCATCAAAAGCAACAAGAGTGGTGATATATATTTAAATGTTCTTTTCATTTTTAAGTTTTTCCAATTATAAATTAACATTCAGACCCACTGTCATTGTTCTGAAAGGGGTATAAGTAGCATCAGCTGTACCAGTGAATGCACGCTGTGGATCCATTCCTTTTTTAGCAGTAAACAGATAGGCATTATCCACATTGGTAAATACCTGTACACCTGAAACATGTAAACGTTTCGCTACTTCATTAGAGATAGTATAGCTTAAGGTTACATTTTTCACATTCAGGTAAGAACCATCCACTAACCACCTGGAGGAAGCACCTTCCTGGCCTGCAATACCATTTTGTAATCTTGGTACATTGGTAACGTCACCAGGCTTTTGCCACCTGTTCAGGATATCGATCTGCCATGCAGTACCTGGAGAACCACGATGCATGATGCTTGCATAGTTACCATCATAGAACTGGCCACCATAAGCAAAGGTCAATAGGAAGGAAAGATCAAAGCTCTTATAACGGAAAGCGTTTGTCAAACCACCGGTAACATCAGGCAATGCAGAACCAAAATAATAATAACTTGCCTGGCTGTATGTATTGGTCAACACTCTTTCACCTGTAGGTTTGTTATCAGAGCCTAACACATCTTTATAATATAACGCATCACCATTGGCAGCATCTACTCCAGCAAATTCTGGCAACCAGAAATCATAAATGCCATGGCTTATTGATAGTTTCTTAGTACCATTCACAATTCCCTTTTCTTGTTGTGTTACTGGCAATTTGGTGATCTGATTTTTAAAATGTGTCAGGTTCAGATCTATTCTCCAGTCAAAACTTTTATTTTTTATTGCATTATAGCCTAACTGAAGTTCAATGCCATAGTTTTTCATTGACCCAACATTTTGATAAATGCTAGCATATCCTGAAGAAGTTGGCAGGGGCACATCGAATAACAGATTATCGGACCTCCTGTTAAAATATTCAACAGTTCCCTGAAGCCTATTCTTTAATAGGGCAAAGTCAACACCTACGTTAAAGGTCTTATTGGTTTCCCAAAGCAGGTCAGTATTAACCGGCCTTGTAGGCGGAGTGTAACTACCAGTACCATCAGCGAAATAATACTCACGGTAAGGATAAAACAAACCGATGTTTTCATTACCCTGCTCTCCATAACTGGCTCTTAATTTTAATTCATTCAACCAGCTTACATCCTTTAGGAAAGATTCCTGAGAAACTCTCCAGCTAGCACCTAAAGAATAAAATTTACCCCATCTTACTGAATCGCGGAACCTGGAAGAACCATCTGTACGGAAACTTCCGGACAACAGGTATTTTTGGTCAAAGTCATAGTTTACATTGGCAAAATAGCTTTCGATCCTGTGGTTATCTGTTTGAGAACTTGAAGGACTTAACGCAGTAGCACCATTGTCTAATTCAGTCTGTCCAGGAAACTGGAAGCCAGATTTAGAACCCTGAACATAGCTGTATTGGTATTTATAATTTTCATGTCCTACCAATGCTCTTACGTTATGACTTCCACTTATTGTTTTATTCCATGTCAACACCTCATTCCCAGTCAGTGATATCTGGCGATCGTTGGTTTTTGTTGATCTACCTCCGTTAGCTAAACCCGGAGAAGGGGCGGCATCTCCATACTGGTTATTTTGGTAAGAAGTGATATCGTTACCAAAATAGTTTACACCCAACGTAGTCTTTAAGGAAAAGTTTTGCAGGAATTTAATTTCTGCATATGTATTGGCGTTACCATTAAATATATTCCTTGAGCGATCGTCTAAATTCAGAGATCCCAAAAGGTTTGAATTTCCTGCATAAGGCCTTGTACCCAATTGGGCCGGAGTACCCCAATCCAATGCATTTTGCCCGGTTTTGGGATCAATTACGAAGGCGCCAGTAGTGGCATTATGCTGATAAACAGGATAAATAGGCCCCATTTGTCTTGTAAAGTAAAATGGGTTGGTTGTGGAAGACCCGCCACTTGGCACATCTTTTCTTTGTGCAACAGATCCATCGATATTCATTCCTGTTGTCAACCAGCTGGTAGCAGCCGCGTTTACATTTAAACGAAGATTGTAACGCTTGTAACCGGAAAACTTGACAATACCCTCTTCATTTAAGTATCCTGCAGATAAATAATAATCAGTTTTATCGCTAGCGCCTGATACACTAACATTGGCATTTGTCCTTGCAGCCGTACGGAATAGGGCATCTTCCCATGATTCATTCCATAAAAGCTGTGCATTTTGATTCAATTTGCCGGTAACAGGATCAACCAACTGGTTGCCTGGTACATTATAAGCATTATAGACAAGTCCACTGGAACCTGTCAACACGTTGGAAGCAGATACGCCTGCAGCCGCTGGGGTTTGTCCCTGGGCTATGTAAGAATTCCTATAAGCTTCCCAGAACAGTTCATAGTATTGTTGAGAATTTACCCTGTCGTATTCAGGAATACCACGGCTCATATATCCTTTACGGAATGTAGCAGTTACGTTTGACTTACCCTTCTTACCTTTTTTCGTAGTGATCATTACCACGCCATTAGCAGCCCTGGAACCATATAATGCAGCAGCTGCAGCGTCCTTTAATATTGTTACAGATTCTATATCATCTGTAGCAATGGCACTGATAGAACCATCATAAGGCACACCATTCAATACATACAGTGGTGAACTGGTAGCATTTACTGAACCTACACCACGGATCATGATGCTGGCACCAGTGCCTGGCGCACCTCCACCATTCGTCACAACAATGCCTGGCACCAAACCTTCCAAAGCACGCGTAACAGATGTAACCTGCTGCTTTTCTATATTCTTGGCAGAGATTGTGTTTTCAGAACCGGTAAATGATTTTTTCCTTACCGTACCATATGGAACAGTAACCACCACTTCCGTCATAGCCTGCTCAGAGGAGGTAAGAGAGATAGTAATGTTTGTTTGACCGTTAATTGCAATTTGCTGATCCTGGTACCCTACAGAACTAACAACAAGGGTGTTATTATTGGCAGGAACCGATAAACTGAAACTTCCATCAGCAGTGGTAATAGTACCAAAAGAAGTGCCCTTTACACTTACAGAAGCATTTGGTATACCGGCTCCTTGCGGATCGGTTACCTTACCGGATACGGTCCGGTTTTGTGCCAGGAGTTGGGTACTAGCCATAAGTACTCCCAGCATGATAAACAGTAGTCTTCTCATGTTTGTTTTTAAATTAAATAATTATGATAGATGTGGCGCAGCCTCCTGGTGACCTCAAAACAACAACCTCCGGTAAATATGAGTGTATCTGAGAGAATTTAGACCTAAAACCCATCCAATTTAGCCGCACGAATTTAATTGTTAAGCATTTAAAAAATCAGTTTTATAAAGAATATTTATTATTTAAGTACAAACCCTTATTAGCAAATGAACTTATAAGTATTCCGTTTATACACAATGGATTTTTATTCACTCATTGACTTGCATGCATCAACAGGTTGTCACATACTTTAAGGACTTTCATCTGCCCTCTGCGTTGAGAAATACCCTTTAAGCTTGCCCTTTTTTGATTGATAATACTATGGGAAGAATGAAAATTACTGACTGGCATTGGAAGCCATAAATTTTCACGAAACGAAACAGCATGAACATTAATTCTCATAGGCATTGTTGTTGATTGTTATTAAAGTGCCTTATTTATAATGAATAAGGACGGCTCACACAAGACAAGCAACCAACTTTAAAAGCTGCACTAAGGTAATCCGAAGAAGAAAGAACATGGACAGTATTACCGGCATAATCGACGAAAGGAATGATTTCATCGTTTAACTTGTATAAAATAACAGGACATTATCGTCCTTAATTATCATCTCGCTCTTTTCCTTTCCTGTAAAATGTAAGCAATAAGGCCGGCAATAATACAAGGTTGGCCAATGTAGCAGTTACAAGTGTCAGGGAAGTCAACCAGCCCAATGCTTTAGTACCGCCAAAGCCACTGAAACAAAAAACAACAAAGCCTGCAATTAACACAATGGAAGTATATATGATACTTAACCCGGTAGAATGTATGGTATCTATTACAGTCCTGGCGGCATTGAAATCGTTTGGCTTCAATTGCTGTTTATAATTGACCAGGAACCTGATAGTAATATCTATTGCTATTCCCAGTGCCACACTAAATATTAAAACGGTGGAGGGCTTTAATGCTATGCCAGCCCAACCCATGATCCCTGCTGTAATGATCAAAGGAATGAGGTTAGGAATAAGTGAGCATATGAGAATACGCCAGGAACGAAAAAGGTATAACATACACAGCGCAATCAATAAGAAGGCCCATATCACACTGTCAGTAAGGCCGTTAATGATGAACCTCGTTCCTTCTAAAAAAGTTATTGAGGTGCCCGTGAACTGCACATCATATTTAGAAGAATCAAATACCTGGTCTGATTTGCGCTTAATACTATCCAGTACAACCGGAAGCATGGCACTTCCTATATCCTTCATGCTGACACTGATACGCACCTGCTGCCTGTTGCTATCCATAAAGCTGGTAACCAATCTTGAAAAAGAAGTTTTAGAAGAATCATTGCTATTAGGTGAAAGGTAAGGCTTCAGAGCTATCAGGTCATTCTCTCCTGGCATGGCATAACTTGAACTGTCTCCTTCAAAAAATGCCTGCCTTGCAAATTTCAAACCTTCAGTAATAGTTAAAGGTCTTCCTATATAAGGCTTGGCAGCCAGGTATTGTACAAAGGAATCAATTTTGCGAAGATTATTCAGGTTTCGCGTCACTCCATACTTTTTCCGGGTGTCCACCAGCACTTCCAATGGCATTACACCTTTAAAATTTTCTTCAAAGAATTTCAGGTCGGCATATACCTTATCCTTTTTCGGTAGATCATCTACAATATACCCCACACTTTTCAGGCGTAATATTCCTGCAACGGCAAATGCAAGTACTACCAATGTTACAGTATAAATAGTCTTCCGATGGTTGAGGGACCATCGTTCAAGATGATCCAGCGATTGTTGCAACCATTTGTTCTCCAGGTACCGGGTGTGCCGCTCCTTGGGAGCAGGCAAATAATTTAATGCAACCGGAATTAGCGCAAGGGAAATAAAAAACAAGCTCATGATGCTGATCCCGGCCACTACTCCAAACTCTTTCAGTATAGCACTTTCCGTTAGTGCAAAAACAGCAAAGCCTATCGCTGCTGCAATGTTGCAGAATAAAGTCACGATCCCCATCTTGCTTATCATGGCTATGATAGCTGGTTTCTTATCATTCAATTCCCTGAAAGAGGTATGATATTTATTCAGGAAGTAAATACAATTGGGAATACCAATTACCACCACTAAAGGAGGAATTAATGCCGTTAGTATCGTGATCTTATAACCCGAAACATCAAGTATTCCTATGCTCCATACTACACCTATGATAACCACCGCGAGGGAAATTACCATAGCGCTTACGGAGCGAAAAAATAAGAGTAGTATGAAAGCTGACAATACCACAGAAGCCACCAGGAAAAAACGCATCTCTTTTTGTATCCTGTCACTAATAATGGTCCGGATGTAAGGAAGTCCACTATAATGAACCTCTGTATTTGTTTGAGCGGCAAAAGCATCACTCTTTCTGACAATATCGTTTACAATGGCTGTCCTTTGCACTGAATTGATCAGGGATGTATTCAATCTAACTCCCATCAACCAGGTGTTGGTATTAGCATTATAGAGCAATCCTTTGTAAAATGGAAGGCCCAGGAATACTGAGGCACCACTATCAATTTCAGACTGGCTCAACACCGTATCACGAAAAACAGGCAAAGCTTCCAGCTTCTCCTCGCCTTCTTGCCTGGCCAGGTTGATGGCCGAAGGAACCCCCACGACATCCTCTACTCCTTTTGCTTGCTTTAGTTCCTTTTGCAGCTGGTGGTATTGGTTAAAAATATCTGCCTGGAATAGCTTTCTGGTTCTGATACCAATTACCATCAGGTTGCCATCATCTCCAAACTTTTTGCGAAATTCCAGGTACTCCTTATACTTTGGATTATTGACAGGAATGGCCTTTGCAAATTCATAACTCAGGCTCACCTTGCTGGCTCTCCAACCAAAATAGCCGGTAAGTACCAGTAATAACACCAATAAAACCCAACCAAATCGCAAAATACTTTTACCGATAAAATTCCACATCCAGTACTGTTTGAAGGGCAAAGAAAGGAAATATAACAGGAGTTTGAAAGACGCCTCTCGCTTCTAATGGCTAAACCTTGGGGAAGTAAGCTTGTACAAAATATGGATGATATAATTCTTTCTTCCATTACACTTAGCTTTGAAAAGTGCATAGAATATTTATAATCTTATTTTTCATAACATTAAAGGGTCTGGCGCAACAGCCTCTTCCTCCCATTGGGATGTGGAGAGAACACCTTCCCTACCAGGGCTCCATTGATGTAACTGCTTCCATCAACAAAATATATGCGGCCACAGAATACAGCCTATTCAGCATAGACAGGCAAACAGATGAAGTAACAAGACTAAGTAAGGCATCTGGTCTTTCTGAAACGGGAATATCAGCTATTGAATTTGATGCACTTTCTAATAAACTCTATCTAGCCTACTCCAATAGCAACATCGATATCATTGACAACGCAGGCATTCACAATGTACCAGAATTAAAAAGAAAGGTGGTGACCGGAGATAAATCGATTTATGATATTTATACTGATAACCAGTTTTGCTACCTGTCCACTGGTTTAGGGGTTATCGTGATCGATGCCGGCAAGTACGAGATCAAAGATTCCTGGTTCATAGGGGAAAATGGAGGTCCTGTAAAAGTCAACATGTTCACCATTGCCAATGGAAAGTATTATGCAGCCACAGAAGAAGGATTGAAAACAGCACCAGTGAATGGCAACCCATCCAACTTTACCTCCTGGGTAAACCTTTCAGGCACCAATGGGCTTTCAGCCACTGCAGCAAAGGCTGTTGTAAACTTCAATAATGCAATTATCGTTCTTCAGAATGATACACTATTCAAACAAAACGCTTCAGGCTTCCAACCTTTTTTCTCCAACGGCGGGCCAATAAATTCAGTTAATATCTCTGGTGACAAACTGCTTATCTGCCAAATCAGCCAGGCAGGCGATTCAAGGATCACTGTAATAAATTCTAATGGGAATATTCAAAATGAATTAAAACAGGAAAATGTAATAGCCAGCCCTCAACATGCCATATCAGTTAATAATGAATATTGGGTGGCTGACCTCTTTGGCGGACTTTCCAGGTGGGCGGATGGAAAAGTAGCTGAAATATATAAATTGAATTCACCTGATAACATTGCCCTGGGGCAATTGACGGTGGCCAATGGCATTTTTTATGCCTCCGCAGGGGCGGTCAATGACTCATGGAATTATCAATACAATCCTAATGGTGTTTACGAACTGAAAGAAGGGTACTGGACATCCTACAATAAATACCATAATCCGGCACTTGAACCGGTACTCGATATTATCGCCATTGCACCGGATGTGCGCGATGGTACCTTATGGGAAGGATCATTTGGAGGGGGATTGATACACCTGGGGACCAATAACAACATTACGATTTACAAACAAAATAGTCCATTGGAAGCCATGCCCGGCGATCCGGGAAGCTACAGGGTATCCGGACTGGCCTTTGACCAGGAACATAATCTATGGATCAGCAACTTTGGAGCAAACCACCCTCTGCATGTTCTAAAAAACGATGGAACCTGGCAATCCTTTACTGTTCCCTTCAACCTTAACCTTAACGCTGTTGCAAAAATTGTAATTGACGATGCTTCCCAAAAATGGATACAAGCTCCCCTGGGTAATGGATTGTTATTGTTCAATGATAATGGCACACCAGGAAATATTTCCGATGACCAATGGAAATTGTACACCAATGGAATTGGATCAGGTAATCTGCCAGCTAACGAGGTTACTGCCCTGGCCAAAGATAAAAATGGATTTATTTGGGTAGGAACAACCAATGGCATTGGGGTGATCCAGTGTCCTTCAGAAGTATTAAATGCTGGCTGTGAGGCAATCTGGCCGATTATCAAAGAAGGCAGCTTTGCTAATTACCTTTTCAAAGGAGAGGTCGTGAAAAGTATTGCTGTGGATGGAGCCAACCGGAAATGGATAGCCACCAGTTCTGGCGCCTGGCTGGTGAATGATGAAGGAGATCGGGTGTTACAACACTTTACCGCAGAGAACAGCTTCCTACTGAGTAATAATGTGCTGGAGATTGCTATAGATGGCAAAACCGGTGAAGTATATTTTGCTACTGACAAAGGTATCTGCAGTTACCGGGGTGATGCCACGGAAGCTTCAGCAGACCAGGGAAATATATTGGTCTTTCCTAACCCTGTGCCTCCGGGCTATAATGGGCAGATCGCCATTAAGGGCTTGCCTGAAAATAGTATAGTGAAGATCACTGAGCTGAATGGCAGGCTGGTGTACCAGACCAGGAGTTTAGGGGGGCAGGCCATTTGGAATGGCAGGGATTACAAAGGCAGGAAAGCGGCCAGTGGCATCTATATTGTAATAGCATCAGACGACCTGCAACAGCAAAAGGCAGTTACAAGGATCGTCTTCATCAGTAATGAATAGGTTCAGGAATAATTGAATGGAAGCATTCTATAAAAGATCATGATACAGACTACAAAAGGGATTGTACTTCGCAGCGTTAAATATGGTGAGACCAGCCTGGTGGTAACCATATTTACAGAATTATTTGGATTGCAATCTTACCTTGTTAATGGTGTGCGTACGGCCTCTAAAAAAGGCTCTTCCAAATCTGCCATGTTTCAACCGTCGGCCATTCTTGAACTGGTAGCCTACCACAATGAATTTAAAAACCTGCAACGGCTAAAGGAATATAAATGGGACCAGCTGTATCATCATATATTCTCAGATATCTGGAAAAATGCCGTAGCAGTCTTTATCATCGACTTGCTTACAAAATCTTTAAAAGAACCGGAGCCCAACCCTGACCTGTTCTATTTTACAGAAGATGCCCTGATGGCACTGGATAATGCTGCACCTTCAATTGCTGCGAACATGCCGTTGTTCTTTGCACTTAACCTGGCCGGCTTCTTTGGTTTTCAAATCAGCGATGAATACTCATCTTCGCACCAATACCTTGACCTGGAAGAAGGCAGGTTCGTGACTACCCAACCACAACATGCCAATTACCTGGAAGGAAAAGAGGCAGAGGTGATCTCTCAATTATTAAAAACATTGCAGCCTGCAGACCTGGCAGAACTGCCTTTAAACCATGAATTCAGGAGAAAGCTTTTGCAGTGGATAGAATTATTTTATGCCATCAACATCCAGGATTTTGGCACTCTTAAAACGCTCCCCGTATTACGGGAACTGGCCAGGTGAATCACTATAATAAAATAAGATCAAATCAGTCTTTCTATTGAAAGCTTTTCCTCATTGATCAATACAACACCAGGTTTTTTACCCTTTTCAAAACTGCCCAGGTTCTTTTCCATCGTCAATGCTTTAGCGCCATTGCTGGTCGCCCATTTTAATAATTCTTCCAATGGAATGCCCGGAAAATGTTCCCTGATAGCCCTGATTTCACTCATGATATCCAATGACCAGTTACTGGCCAGGCTGTCGGTGCCTAGCACGATATTGCAATGATGCTTACGCAGTAACTCCACAGGAGGCAAAGCATTTTCTATATACACGTTAGCATTGATACAAAGGCAGAAATAAGGGATGGCTAAATGGTTCGCATTCACACCTGGCTTTGCGCTAGGCAATTGACAGGTCATCACAAATTTCATGTCATCTTCACCTGTAAATGTATTATGCACTAATAAAATATTCCGGGCTCCCTCCATCTTAGGATAATAGCTTTTAAGGCTGGTGGTTTGGGTAGGGATATGATGAGAGTTGTCAATATTCATTAACTGGTACATCCTTGTAAAATCACCGCTGCCGGAGAGAAAAAATTCATCCTCAAAAGCTGTTTCCTGGTTATGAATACTGGCTACCTTGTCCCTGAAGAAAGGTTGAATATTTTGCCAGAGCGCTTCAGAAACCGAATAGGGCGCATGCGGTACAATAGAGTTTTGGTGGCTTGTACCAGCAGATTCAAATTGGTTTAAAATAGTTTTTGCTCTGTCAAAGCGAGCACCGGAGATAGAAGGCACCCATCCGCTGGCTTCAATAAAATTATAATACGCCAGCCGGCCCTTCTGCTTTTGAGCAAGGGTATGAGGGGTATTGCAAATATCACCAACCGCCATAATCCCATTCCTGATCATCTCAGTTTCTGCCACCTCAATTGATCCCAGGATCTCCTCTTCGCTGTGAAAACGCTCTGTGACCACTTTAAATACAAAATCAACCAATCCTGTCTTTTGAGGTATCAACCCTCGCATATGACTTAATTCCAGGTGACAATGGCAATTAATAAGCCCGGGAGACAAGATGCCTTCCTTATACTCAATATCATCTCCCGCCTGATCCGGCGGCAACAATGCTTCCACCCTGCCCGCTTCATCTATTACCAATACTTCTTCATCGCGGTAACGATATCCGTCAAACAATTTATCCGCCTTTATCTTTCTGTAATGCATCCGGGTTCTAAAATACACTGTTCTTAACGTTCTTATTCAAACCCTTCGATGTAATTTTGCCTCCCAATTTTTACCATGCTCGATAAACTGGAAGCTATAAAAGCAAGATTTGATGATTTAGGCATTGCCCTGACCAACCCTGAAATTATTGGAGACAATAAAAAGTTTGGTGAAAAATCAAAGGAATACCGCAATCTTGAAAAAATAGTTATCGCTTACTCCAATTACAGGAAAGTATTGGATGACATCGAGTTTTACAAGGAAGCTTTGAATGGCACCGACGAGGAAATGAGGGAGTTGGCCAAAATGGAATTACCCTCCACCGAAGAGCAAAAAGAAAGCATGGAGGAAAGCATTCGCCAGATGCTTATACCCAAAGATCCACAGGATGAAAAGAATTGCATACTGGAGATCAGGGCAGGCACCGGGGGCGATGAAGCCAGTTTATTTGCAGGAGACCTGGTAAGAATGTACCTCAGGTACTGTGAACGCAGGGGCTGGAAAACAGCACTTTTGTCTGAAAATGAAGGCACAGTCGGAGGATATAAAGAGGTTCAAATAGAAGTGGTGGGTGAAGATGTATATGGTACCCTGAAGTTTGAAAGTGGGGTGCACCGGGTGCAACGTGTTCCAGACACGGAAGCCAGTGGAAGAGTACATACCAGCGCCGCTACGGTAGCTGTGATGCCTGAAGCGGAAGAGGTTGACTTTGAATTGAAGGAAAGCGACCTGAAAATGGAAACCGCACGAAGCGGTGGTGCCGGAGGTCAGAATGTGAACAAGGTTGAAACTAAGGTATTATTGACCCATATTCCCACAGGTACAGTAGTAATATGTCAGACTGAGCGGACACAGCTTGGTAACAGGGAAAAGGCCACCCAAATGATGCGGACCAAGCTATACGAGGAGCAGGTTCGCAAACAGGAAGAAGAAATTGCCAGGCACCGTAAAAGCCTGGTGAGCTCCGGGGATAGGTCAGCCAAGATCAGAACCTATAATTTTCCCCAGGGAAGGGTTACCGATCACCGTATCGGGCTTACGCTATACAACCTGCAGGAAGTGCTTGATGGCGGCATCCAGGAACTGATAGATGCGTTGCAGTTTGCTGAAAATGCAGAAAAAATGGTCAAACAGGCCTAAAACAACCCCTCCTTTGTAGATTAATTTTCCCGGTAAAATTACTTGGTAAAAACCATTAACAAGGGGTAAACCCTTAGTGGTTTGTCAGTGAATAGTAAGGATTTTAAAGAAAAAACTTAGTTATTCCAGATAATTGCCCCTTGCCGGCAAATTGGCACCATTTTTTCAATTTACTTGCTACCAATCGTTCTTTAATTGTTTTAAAAACCCTTAACAATTACTCAGAAACAATTGGCAACATATTTGCGTTTAACTATTTAGTTCTTCTCACATAAAGCAGTCAATTTTCTCATAAGCAGTTAGTTTTGGTTGCGACCCCTGTTTCTACAGGGGTTTATTTTTTTTATATACCCTCCACCAAATCAATACGCCTATCACACTGCCTATGGCATCTGCCACTACATCATACATATCAAATGACCTGTTAGGTATCCAGGTTTTCTGAACAAACTCTACAAGTATTCCATAGCCTATAGCAATTATAATTACTAACCATGCATTGCGGGGTAATCCCAATTCAAATGCTGAAGCCCAGAGAAACAGCAGAACAGCAAATAAGCCAATATGTACCCATTTATCCAGTTGAATATCTGCAAACCAGTTTTGCTCTGGAAGTGCTGAGCCAGGTAATACAAATAGAATACACATTAGGATCAGCCAACTTATTGCTAACACCTTAGATTTTAGCCAATTTGCCTGCAGCATTTTTTTAAATTGCAATCTAAGCAATGCTTGTTTACAAAACATATACTATGATTCACTGCGGTAAATGCATAAAAAAAGGATGGTAATATTTCCATCCTTTTAATAAAATCTATAGTCTATTTAGAACTTCGGATAAAAACGAATATCCGTCTTTACCTCCAAATAGAAATGACTAATGGGTCATGCTTACAGCAAAATTAAATGCCCGCCAACCTGGGGAAATACGAAAGCCAAAAGAATCACCAGTTATATAAAATATACCAGGAAAGCTCTCTATCCAACCACTCCCTGGTACGCAGCTGCATCCATGAGATTATTCACATCAGCTTCGTTATTTACTTTCATTTTCACCATCCAGCCTTCACCATAAGGATCTGTATTCACCAACTCGGGGTTAGAGTTAAGCTTTGGATTGATCTCTGTAATGCTGCCATCAACAGGCAGGTATAGATCAGAAACAGTCTTCACTGCTTCCACCGTACCGAAAACATCACCACTTTTCAACTCCTGTCCTAACGTTTCGATTTCCACATAAACAATATCGCCTAATTCATGCTGGGCAAAGTCTGTAATGCCTATAGTTGCTACATTACCTTCCAGGCGAATCCATTCATGTTCTTTTGTATAGCGTAAGCTTTCTGGGAAATTCATACCTAATTTTTAAAATTATTCCTGCAATATTAAACCTAAGATCAAAAGAATTAAAAATAATTATACTTACCCCTTTCATTTTTTACGTTTCACCAGGCTGGCCTTCAGTATCCTGATGTCCTGTAAAGGACGGTCTTTATCGGGTCCTTTGCTGGTAGCTGTACCTGCAATGGAATCCACTACATCCAATCCGCTTACTACCTCGCCAAATACTGTATAATTCTGGTCCAGCTGGGGTGTGCCTCCTAGCGTTTTATATACTTCCCTGTGTGCTGCAGGAAGCTTATATCCTTTCAATCGCACTACTTCTATTGAATCCAATTCCCTGTCATTGAAAGGCCTTCCCTGTACAATATAGAACTGGCTGGCACTGCTTTGCTTTTCAGGATTTACATCATCGCCCATTCTTGCAGCCGCCAACACACCTTTTTTGTGGAACAGTGTGGCTCGGAACTCTGCAGGCACCCGGTAACCAGGCCCGCCATTGCCTAATGGTTGCCCTGGCACTGCTCTTTTGCTTTCAGGGTCACCGGACTGGATCATAAAATTCTTGATTACCCGGTGAAACAAAACACTGTCATAGTAATGAGACTTCACCAGTTTTAGAAAATTATCCCGGTGCAATGGAGTGGAATCATACAACCGCAGCACAATAATGCCAGCTGTCGTATATAGTTCCACATCTCTTTTCCGGTCCTTGCGTTTAAGCTTCACATCCTGCTGTGCCGCTACTAATAAAGCAAAAAAAGAAACAAAGGCCATTACCAGGCCGGTTCTTTTCATCATAAGCCACCGTTATTTTGGAAATATAAAAGTATATGATCTTTCAAAAAATTCTCTTGTTCGTGAGGCAGCATTTCAGGCATAGGCTTCAATTGATTAAAATGTGGCCAACCCTCTTCATCCACTTTCGAAAGCTCATAATAGCCACTAGGCCCCAATACCGTGCATATGGCAATATGCATCAGGTCCTGCTTCTGCTCCTTGCTAAACTTCTTCCTGATATCCCCCAGTTCCTGTATGCCTATTAAGAACAATATGCTTTCTACATCTGGCTTTTTATCAAACCGTTCCATCAATTTCTCTTCCAGCTTCCACCACCTGGCTTGCAGGTCATCATTCATATTCATAGCTGCAAATATCGTAAAGTGCAGCAAAGTGAACGGTATAGAAATACCTATCCCTTTCATTACTGACTGGCAAATAAAAACCCGGCATGTCAATTCTCTTACATAAGCATACAATTAGCAAATCCCCGTCTGTGTTACTTATTTTTGCGGCAAATAAGAACTGATATGCTGCAACTGGCCACATTAAAAAACAATACGGAACTGGTAAAAGAGCGTTTAGCCATAAAGAATTTCAAAGAAATCAACCTGGTGGACGAGATCATTGCATTGGATGATCAGCGCAGGAAATTAACCTTTGGATTTGACGAAACAAAGGCTAAGATCAATGCTGCATCCAAAGAAATTGGCCAGTTCATGAGTAAGGGTCAGAAAGAAGAAGCCGAATCAAGGAAGAAAGATGTTGAAACTTATAAGAATGAATTGAACCCTATCCAGACTAAATTGGATGCGGTGGAAAAGCAATTGAATGAGCTTTTGATCCGGCTGCCTAACCTACCATCCAGCCTGGTGCCAAAAGGAAATACACCGGAGGACAATGAAATTGTCAGATCAGGTGGAACCAAACCCGAGCTATACAAAGGTGCTGTACCTCATTGGGACCTGGCCAAAAAATATGACCTGATAGATTTTGAACTAGGCAATAAAGTGACCGGTAGTGGCTTTCCTTTTTATAAAGGAAAGGGTGCCAAACTACAAAGAGCGCTGATACAATACTTTCTTGAATTCAATACACAGGCGGGCTATACGGAATTTATGCCCCCTTTGATGGTGAACGAGGCATCTGCCTATGGCACAGGCCAGCTTCCGGATAAGGAAGGACAGATGTATCA
>JAEZLJ010000132.1 GCA_023415275.1 Bacteroidota bacterium | reverse complement strand
CCCTATTATGGTATGGAAGAATTGATGCGGCACTATATACCGATCTACCCAGTGTCCATTTTAACCAATTATGCCTTTCCTATCCATTCCTATCTAAAAATGTCAAACAGCCCTACCACTATATTTCATGGCACAGATGACGAGGTAATACCCTTTGATCAATCTGTAAGGCTGAAAAAGGAAAACAATAACGTTGAGCTAATTTCTATTAAAGGCGGAAAACATAACAACCTGGCTACTTACCCATTGTATAAGGCTAAAATAGACTTCTTATTATCTCATTGAACCTCTACCAGGGTGACGCGTTCTGCCTGAACTGATAGCTTATGCTCCACCCCTATCTTCAAGGCATAGTTCTCAGCATTATGGCTTACAGGAAAGTCAAAACATATGGGATATTCAAATTCCTTGACCTGGTTATAGATGATTTCTCTAATAGTTTTCCCAAAAGGTCTTTCTGTATCCTTCATATCCGTAAATCCACCTATGATCAATCCTGCCAGTTTATCCAGTTTCCCACTTCTTTTTAGCTGAATCAGCATCCTGTCCACATTATAGAGGTACTCACCAATATCTTCGAGAAAGAGTATCTTATTCTTGGTCTTAATATCAGACTGAGAGCCAACGGCATGCGCCAACAGTGATAAATTGCCTCCCACCAGCACACCTTCTGCTTCACCATTATGGTTGATATGTTGGGCAGGCATTTCATAATGCGCAGGTACACCTTCCAGGGCATTTTTGAGCGATTTGATATACACATTATTAAAACCGCCGTCATTGAATGCAGCTGCCATGGGGGCATGTAAAGAGGCAATTTCATACCTGGAAAAAAGATGCGAATGCAGCACCGTAATATCACTAAAGCCAATGATCCACTTGGGATGCTTTTTAAACTTCTTGAAACTAAGATCATCAATAATGCGGCTCATGCCATATCCACCCCGGGCACATAAAATGGCATGAATCGATTTGTCATCCATCATTTGCTGCAGGTCTGCAGCGCGCTCTTCGTCTGTCCCTGAAAAATAGTTGTCTGAATGACTATTAGTAGTATTCCCCAATTGCACCGTATATCCCCAGTCCTGGAGGGTATTGATACAGGTTTCCATTTTTTCCAAAGCCATATATCCTGCAGGCGCCACTATTCCTATGCAATCACCTTTTTTTAGGTAGGGAGGTACTTGTATCATAATGCTTATTTACGGCCACAAAATAAACCTTGTTAGGTCAATTAAAAAGCAGTTGACGGCTTTGCGGTATTTTTGCAAACTTCCCAACCGCTCAATTTTGAAAAAATAGAATGGCAGGGATAGGTAACGATT
This sequence comes from Bacteroidota bacterium, assembly GCA_023415275.1. Classification (GTDB taxonomy): domain Bacteria; phylum Bacteroidota; class Bacteroidia; order Chitinophagales; family Chitinophagaceae; genus Flavisolibacter. The sequence continues at coordinate 50,141 of JAEZLJ010000132.1, read as the reverse complement.
CAAAACCGGAATATATAAAATGAACCAACCTAAAAGATATTTAATCACCTCTGCTCTCCCCTATGCTAATGGACAAAAGCATATCGGGCACCTGGCAGGGGCTTATATACCCGCAGATATTTATGTTCGGTACTTAAGGGCTCAGAAAAGAGATGTAGTGTTTGTGTGCGGAAGTGATGAACATGGAACTGCCATTCCTATACAGGCCATGAAGGAAGGCACTACACCCCAGGAGATCATTGATAAATACCACGTCATCATGAAAGAGAACTTTGATGACCTGGGCATTTCATTTGACATCTATGACCGCACTTCAAGTCCTATTCACCATGAGACCACGCAGGAATTCTTTACTTACCTGAATGACCGCGGGGAACTGGAAATAAAAGAGACCGAGCAATATTATGACGAGCAGGCTCAGACTTTTTTGGCTGACCGCTATATAAAAGGCACCTGCCCTAATTGTGGATTTGAAGGAGCCTTTGGCGATCAATGTGAAAAATGCGGAACCTCGCTGAGCCCGGACGAATTGATCAATCCTGTCAGCACATTAAGTGGCAACTCACCTGTTAAAAAACTAACCAAGCATTGGTACCTGCCCCTGAACAGGCACGAAGACTGGCTGCGCAATTGGATCCTGAATGAACACCAGAAAGATTGGAAGGCCAATGTTTTAGGCCAGTGCAAAAGTTGGATAGACGCCGGCCTGCAGCCAAGGGCAGTAACCAGGGACCTGGACTGGGGTGTGAAAGTACCTCTTCCCGACGCCCAGGGAAAGGTGCTGTATGTATGGTTTGACGCGCCAATTGGATACATCAGTGCCACCAAACAGTGGGCGCTTAACACCGGGAATGACTGGAAACCCTATTGGCAGGACAAAGACACTAAACTGGTGCATTTCATAGGCAAGGATAACATTGTATTCCATTGCCTGATATTCCCTGTAATGCTACACCTGCATAATTATATAGTTCCTGACAATGTGCCTGCCAATGAATTCATGAACCTGGAAGGTGATAAAATGAGTACCAGCCGCAACTGGAAGCTGGATATGCAGGATTATATTGATGACTTCATAAAAAAAGAAAATGGTGGCCCTCAAATGGCCGATGCCCTCAGGTATTACCTGACCACCATTCTTCCGGAAACAAAGGATAGTGAGTTCACCTGGAAAGGATTCCAGGATGCGGTAAATGGAGAGCTCGTGGCTGTTTTCGCCAATTTTTTCAACAGGACGTTTGTATTAATGCACAAACTGACCAATGGAAAGGTGCCCAGGTTTCACAACCATATTATTGACGAAAAAGACAAGGAGATCATAGCTGAAATTGAAACCGCCAGGCCCAGGATAGAAAAGCTGCTGGAGGAATATAAGTTCAGGGATGCCCTATTTGAAGTTATTGACCTGGCCCGCAAAGGCAATAAATACATGCAGGAAAAAGAACCCTGGATCAAGGCAAAGCAAGTAAATGCAGAAGGTCATGTACTTCCTGAAGTGCAGGAACAGATCGATAACTGCCTGCATATTTGCCTGCAGCTATGTGCCAACCTTGCCATTTTCATCAACCCGTTTCTTCCGCATACTGCCCGCAAAATGTGTCATATGATGAAGGTGGTGGATAAAATGCTTGAATGGGAAAATGCAGGTAAAACCAAGCTCCTAAGCGTAGGCTATAGCTTAAGGGCACCTGAGTTATTATTCAGGAAAATAGAAGATGCCGAAGTGCTTTACCAAATTGAAAAACTTAAAAAGGGATTAGCCAGGTCAAAAATGGAACAGGAACAAAATAAACAGTCAACTATTACTCCCAATACGGCTCCTGCCAGTTCAACAGGAAGTGCAGCAGGCAAAACTGAGATCCAATATGATGATTTTGCCAAACTTGACCTGCGTATCGGTACCATAACCAGTGCGGAAAAAGTTGAAAAAGCAGATAAGCTACTGAAACTGCAGGTGGATATGGGTAAAGAAACCCGTACCATCGTGTCTGGAATAGCGCAACATTTCAAACCGGAAGAACTGGTTCAAAAACAGGTAATTGTGGTAGCCAACCTTGCCCCCCGCAAAATGAGGGGTATTGAAAGCCAGGGTATGATACTTACCGCGGAACAACCAGATGGTAAATTGATATTGGTGAACCCCAATGCATTGGCGGACAATGGATCAGAAGTAAGGTAAAACTATTTACGAGGCAACCTTTTTTCAACTCTCTCGTTTTAGGAATAATACGTATTTGTTAGTCTTGTGCTAATGATGACAATCATAACAAGGCTGTTGAAATATTCTTTTTCGGGAAGCGTTTTGATTCTAATTTTTCGGTAAACAACACCCTTCCATGAAAAAGATATATTTCGCATACGTGGGATCTATCTTGGCTATTATTACAATCATATTATCCTGTAAGCATGAGTTTCCAGCTCCCAATCCACCCGGCAATGGTGGTGAGAATCCTCCTGTGATTTCAACAGGATGTAGCCCTGATACCGCCTATTTCCAGCAACAGGTTTTACCCATCTTTGTTTCCAACTGCTCTTCAGCGGGTTGCCATGATGCAGCATCGCACCAGGAAGGCATAGTGCTCACGGATTATAATTCCATTATGAAATCAGGGAACATAGTGCCCTTACAACCCGCCCGCAGCAAAACCTGGAAAAAGATAGTCGAGCCAAATTGGAATGACCGGATGCCTCCTCCACCTTATAATCCACTCAACCAGCAACAGAAAGATCTCATTTATAAATGGATCATGCAGGGTGCAAGGAACAATGGCTGCAAGGAATTGCAATGCGACACCGTGAATGTCACTTATTCCTCTACCATTAAAACCCTGCTGGCCAATAAATGTATTGGATGTCATAATAGCATCAATAGTTCGGGAGGCAATGACCTCAGTGTATATAATATTGTAAAAGCCCGGGTGGATGATGGAAGCCTGTGGGGTTCTGTAACTTTTTCCCCTGGTTTTTCTTCCATGCCTAAAAACGGGCAGAAACTTTCAGAGTGTGAACTCAACCAAATACATAAATGGATAACTAATGGCGCACCCAATGATTAATACAAAACAAAAACTGCTTACTACAGCCCTGGTGATGTGCATGACCATACTGGGTAGTTGTTATTATGATATTGAACCTAATCCTGGCACTTGCGACTCCTCGAATGTTACCTACTCCGGAACCATTGCCGGAATTATTCAATCCAATGGCTGCCTGTCGGCAGATTGCCATGGAGGTAACAACCCCTTGTCTGGCATCAGGCTTTCCGATTACAATTCGGTAAAAGCTATGGAAACCAGGCTATTCGGAGCAGTGAATCACTCATCCGGCTTTGTGGCCATGCCCCAAAATGCTGGAAAAATCAGCCAGTGTGAAATAGATAAGATCCAGGCCTGGATCAATGCCGGCGCTCCTAATAATTGAAAAACTAAAACATTTGATTTTATATAACACCACAGAAGGGCACTAAGAAATAGATTTGAGTAGCAAACCAACCGGTATTAATCAAGCAGTTTATGAAAAGAATACTGTTCATAGTGATCATAGTAGGACTGGCAGTGGCAGCCTTTTTTGCTTTCAGGGAATACAACCGGACCAATAAAGATCTTAAGAATACCACGCCTGATATCACTACGGATGTTACCGGTATTCTTGCAGCCTTTGACAAGGATTCTGCATCTTTTAATAAAAAATATACAGATAAAGTAATTGCCGTTTCCGGAGTAGTGAAAAGCATTGACCAGCAAGGTAACCCTGTGGTGATCGCACTGGGTAATGCAGGTGAAATGTCATCAGTTCAGTGTAGTATGGATTCCACTTACGCTCGTGATTACCAATCAGTAAAAGAAGGCGTCCAGGTCACCATTAAAGGTTTATGTACCGGCGCCCGGGCAGATGAAATGTTTGGTACGGATGTAATTCTGAACCGGTGCATCCTGGCACAATTCAAATAATTAAATAAATAAAATACACCCATGTTGAAGACCCTCTTATTTACGGTATCCGCACTCATCTTTTTTAATGGCCTCCAAGCCCAGGATAAATTCTATACTAAGACAGGCAAAATAGAGTTCTCCTCCAAAGCACCTATGGAAGACATTGAAGCAAAGAATAAAACCCTCGCCGGCTTGCTGGATACAAAAACGGGAATGCTCCAGTTTTCAGTGCTCATGAAAGGCTTTGAATTTCCCAAGGCATTGATGCAGGAGCACTTCAATGAAAACTATGTTGAGAGTGATAAATACCCACGCGGCGATTTCAAGGGCACTATTACCAACAACAAGGATATCAATTATAGTGTGGATGGCACCTACCCCGCAGAAGTGGCAGGCAAACTAACTCTTCACGGCGTTACAAGGGACCTGAAAACAAAAGGAACCGTAAAAGTTGAAAATGGTAAGATCGAGACAAATGCCACATTCAATGTGTTGCTTTCTGATTACCAGATCAAGATACCATCCGTGGTAAAGGAAAAGCTTTCCAATAATATTAAAGTAGTAGTTGAGTGCAAAATGGACCCACTTAAATAAATGCTTTATGAACCCAAAACTGACCATCCTTTTTCTAGCCATAATTGTTTTTACCAAAGCCAATAGCCAGGACACCACCGACCTGTTTAAACAATTAGGCGGTGAGGAACCTAAAAAAGAACTGGTGTATGCATCCTTCAAATCTTCCAGGATCATTATGTCCCACAGTGTTGAAATGTTGCGTGAAGGTGTGTTGGATTTCCGTATCCTGCACCGCTTTGGCAAGGTAAGTGGGGGCACTTATGAATTCTTCGGTCTGGATGGTCCTGCCACGGTAAGATTAGGATTGGATTATGGTATAACAGACAATCTTTCTGTAGGCATTGGCCGAAGTGCTTATAAAAAGGAGCTGGATGGATTCCTCAAGTTTCGACCACTCCAGCAGTCTATAGGCTCGGGGTCATTTCCAGTATCGGTGGTAGCAGTAGCTGGAATGACCTATGCTGCAGATACTATTACCAAAAGATACCATTCTTCCGATCGTTTTGCTTTTTACTACCAGGCCCTTGTGGGAAGAAAATTCAATGAAGCGCTTACCATTCAAATCATGCCCACCATATTGCATAAAAACATCGTGGCACAGGGAGAACACAATGATCTTTTTGCCGGTGGTATTGGTGGCCGTCTTAAGTTATCTAAACGCATCTCTTTCAATGTCGATTACTACTATGTATTCAACCAGGTGCGGGGCATAACCAATCCTTTGAGTGTAGGATTTGACATAGAAACAGGAGGCCACGTTTTCCAATTACATTTTACCAATGCCAAAGGCATCAATGAAAGAGCTTTCCTGGCAGAAACTGCGGATCACTGGGATAACGGCGACATACAATTTGGATTCAATATTTCAAGATCATTCCAGATCAAAAAGAAACGGTCCTGACCTTCTCTTTTATTTGACGTTATCACTCGTACAACAATATAAATAATAATAAAACTGGCTCTTTTGAGCCATTTTTATTTGCTGCTTATAGCACCTTAATACTGCTTCCGAAACTCTTCTTTTCTGTTCGCTTTTTGCAGTATCTTCACTCTAAATAGTTGTTTAACTAACTAATTTTATGACTAAGAGAATAATTAAGAAGGTTGCAGTTTTAGGTAGTGGCGTTATGGGTTCAAGGATTGCCTGTCATTTTGCAGGAATCGGAGTGCAGGTAGTATTGTTGGATATCGTTCCTAAAGAAGCAAAGGATTCAACCAATAAGACAGAGCGCAATAAGATTGTTAATGATTCGCTGCAGGCTGCCATCAAAAGCAACCCCTCTCCTGTATATACTAAGGATGTAGTGAAAAGGATCACTACAGGCAACTTTGATGATGATCTGAAAGAAATAGGCTCCTGCGACTGGGTCATAGAAGTGGTGATAGAAAGATTAGACATCAAACAATCTCTTTATGAAAAAGTGGAAGGCTTTAGAAAGGCTGGCACACTGATCACCTCTAATACCTCAGGCATTCCCATTCATTTATTAAGTGAAGGCAGGTCCGAAGACTTTAAAAGAAATTTTTGTGGCACCCACTTTTTCAATCCCCCTCGTTACCTCAGGCTGCTGGAGATCATCCCCACGCCCGACACAGATCCTGCCGTGGTTGATTTTCTCATGCATTATGGCGACCTGTACCTGGGTAAAACCACCGTATTAGCCAAGGACACACCTGCGTTTATTGCCAACCGCATAGGGGTGTATGGCATGATGGCTATTTTCGGACTTATTGAGAAATTAGGGCTCAGCATAGACGAAGTAGATGCGCTGACAGGCCCTGTGATAGGACGGCCTAAATCTGCCACTTTCCGTACAGCGGATGTAGTGGGCATTGATACCTTGGTAAAGGTGGCTAAAGGTGTTTATGATAATTGCCCTACCGATGAACAAAGAGATGTTTTTCAAATACCTTCCTGGCTCAATAAAGTGGTGGAGAATAATTGGCTTGGCGATAAAACCGGCCAGGGCTTCTTTAAAAAGGTGAAGGGCAATGCTGGAGAGAAAGAGATCTTCACGCTGGATTTAAAAACCCTGGAGTACCAGCCAAGGCAAAAGCCAAAGTTTGCTTCACTTGATGCTGCCAAGCCAGTAGAAGACCTGAAGCAAAGGCTTAAAATGCTTTTTGCAGCCCCCGATAAAGCCGGTGAATTCTATCGTCATTTCCATTACGGTCTGTTTTCTTATATCTCAAACAGGATCCCCGAGATCAGCGATGAAGTATATCGTATAGATGATGCTATGAAGGCAGGCTTTGGTTGGGAGATCGGGGCTTTTGAAAGTTGGGACACATTGGGTGTAGAAAAAACCGTCCAGGCCATGAAAGCTAACGGTTATCCAGTAGCCTCCTGGGTAAATGAAATGCTTGCCGGAGGCAATAAATCCTTTTACAAAGTTGATAATGGAAAGAGCTATAGCTACGATCCTGCTTCCAAATCTTATAAAGCAATACCTGGTGCCGGTGAATTGATCATACTGAGTAATTACAGGGATAAAACAGTATGGAAGAATGGAAGCACCACTATTTATGACATTGGCGATGAGGTGTTGGGCATTCAATGGAATACCAAGATGAACAGTATTGGAGGAGATGTGCTGGCCGGTATTGGCAAAGCCATTGAAATGGCTGAAAAGAATTACAAGGGTGTGGTCATTGCTAATGAAGGGGCCAATTTCAGTGCAGGGGCCAATGTGGGGATGATTTTTATGTTTGCTATTGAGCAGGAATATGATGAACTGGACTTTGCCATACGTGCCTTTCAAAATACAATGATGCGTTGCCGTTATTCCTCTGTTCCCGTAGTAGTTGCGCCACATGGGTTAGCCCTGGGGGGCGCCTGTGAAATGAGCCTTCACAGCGACAAGGTATGCGCAGCAGCTGAAACCTACACCGGGCTAGTTGAATTAGGTGTTGGTCTGATTCCCGGTGGTGGCGGCACAAAAGAATTTGTGTTAAGGGCATCGGATGAAATGCATGAAGATGAACCTGAAACCATTACCTTGAAGAACAGGTTCCTTACCATTGCAACGGCTAAAGTAGCTACTTCTGCCTACGAAGCCTATAACCTGGGCATATATAGAAAAGGTTTGGATGAAGTAGTGATGAACCAATCCCGTCGCATCATAGAAGCTAAAAGATCGGTCATTGAATTCTCCGATAGCGGTTATAGTATGCCTGCGGCCCGGAAAGATATCAGGGTACTGGGAAGAAGTGCACTGGGTGCTCTTTATGCAGGTATTCATGGCATGCAACGGGCTAATTATGCTACAGAACATGATGTTACCGTAGCCAAAAAGCTGGCCTATGTAATGTGTGGTGGCGACCTGAGTGAGCCCACACTTGTGAGTGAACAATATTTGCTTGACCTGGAAAGGGAGGCTTTTTTATCACTTTGCGGGGAGAAAAAAACTTTGGAAAGGATCCAGAGTGTGCTCAAAGGTGGAAAACCCATTCGTAATTAAACATGGTGAAGATAAAATTATGGGAGAGGCAGAACTAAGGCTTGAAGAGAGAGCTATCATTATCCGCTCCCATATTATTACCTATGGTTCTAAGGCCGATGAAATACTTACTGAACGTATACGTGCGGAAATAGAAAGCATGTGGAATGAACCCGCAGCTTACTGCCAGGTAAATCAAATTCCCTTACAAGTCATTTTTCGCATAAGTGCAGAATTAAAGAAAGATATTGATCAACTGGAGGTGTTGCAAAACACTGACCCCCTCAACAATTATTTCCGTATTGAATCTTTTGTGCATGGTAATATCTCCTTCGTAGATGGATTAGGTTCCAATACAGGTTACTTTCTCCATGAAAACCTGTATGAGGGTTCTACAACGGCAGCACATGAATATGGGCACACGCTTGGCCTGGATCATCCCAGCTACCTCGATATCCGCGGGCAAGGAGTGCCCGGCATCATGTATCCGAGAGGAACGTTGGTTGATCCGCCTTTTCAATACGACCCCTCTAAACCGGCAGGTGTAACAGGAGGAACTATGCACCCCATGTACCGTAGGGTGAGGAAAGAAGATGTGGACAGCCTTAAGCTTTCTAAACTAAGATTTCAAAACAATAAAGCCATAGTGGGAGGCTTCACCAATATTTATCACTGGAATCATTCAGAGATCCAAACCTGATTTACTTTTTCAGTAACGACGCTACTGCCTTGTCTATAGTTGGAAAAAGAAACAGGAAACCTTTTTGTTCAAGTTTTGCAGCGCTGACCGTGCTGCTTTTTAAGACCTCTACACTCATTTCACCTAATAGCGTTTTCAATACAAATGATGGAACATACATGGGAACAAACACCTTATTATTTTGCCTGGCCATGGATAATACCAGGTCTTTGTTAGTGACCGGAACAGGAGCCACTGCATTATATGTTCCTTTCCAGCTTTCATCTTCCAAAGCTGCTACATACAGGCGCACCATATCGTCTATGTGAATCCAGCTCACCACTTGCTGTCCGGATCCCAGTATAGAAGCCACACCAAATTGTAAAGGTTTTTTGAACTCTTTAAATGCCCCTCCTTCGGTGCTTAAAACAATGCCCGTTCTAAAGATCACCAGCCGCTTACCCATCTGTGTAACCGGAGATATAGACGCCTCCCAATCACTTACCGTATCACCTAAAAAATCACGGTGATGCGGCGCATCTTCGATAAAGCCCTTATGCGAACCTTTATCAGGTCCATAATATCCAATAGCCGATGCGCTAACAACAGCACTTACATGATTTGGAGTTTCCTGTAAGGCTCTAATGATCAATGCACTGCTTTTTACCCGGCTATCAATGATTTCCTTCTTCCGGGCCTCGGTCCATCTTTTCTCTGCTACGTTAGCACCCGCAAGGTGTACAATGGCATCGGCATTTGCAAAATCCTTTGAATGATAAATGCCTTTCGACGGATCCCATTCCGCGTAGGATAAAATTCTTGTACTTTTTTTGTTGGCTATGTTCCTGGTAAGTATCACTACATGGTGTCCATTTTCTACCAGCTTCTTAGAAAGCGCTGAACCTATGAGTCCCGTGCCTCCGGTTATCAGTATTGTAGCCATAAGATCAATTGTTCTGTATTAACAAAGGAAAGCAAAAGATGGTTGGTATATACAATAAAGCTCTTCGTGTAATACCAATTGCGCAAACAAGGTTTACCGATTATCTTCAAAAAAATTATGGAATAATGAATGCCGTCTTGTCTTTAGATAACATTTCAAAATCTTATGGGCCCATCAAGGCATTAAAGAATGTGTCATTCGATGTACCTCCGGGAACTGTATTTGGTATTTTAGGCCCAAATGGCAGTGGTAAAACAACCTTATTAAGTATCATCCTTGATGTATTGAAAGCCAACAATGGCAGCTTCTTATGGTTTGGACAGCCTGGCTCGCCGGAACAAAGGCAAAGAATTGGCTCCTTGCTGGAAACGCCTAATTTCTATCATTACTTAAGTGCAGTGGACAACCTCAAGATCACACAAAGCATCAGCCATAGAGGAACACTGGAAGATATTGATACGGCCCTGAAAAAAGTAAACCTGTTTGATCGCAGAAAAAGCCGTTTCAGCACCTACAGCCTGGGTATGAAACAACGGCTAGCTATAGGCGCAGCTTTGTTAGGCAGCCCAAAAGTGCTGGTACTTGATGAACCTACCAATGGTTTGGATCCCGTGGGCATTGCTGAGATCAGGAACCTGATAGTGGAGTTAAAGAACAATGGGCATACCATTATCATGGCCAGCCACCTGCTGGACGAGGTAGAGAAAGTATGTACCCATGTAGCCATATTAAAATCGGGTACTCTTATTACCACCGGCGATGTGGAAGATGTGCTGATGGATGAAGACCTGGTAGAGCTGAAAGCATCAGACCTGGAAGCACTGGCTGTAGTGGTCAGGCAATTTGGACAGGATGTAATTATCAACAAAGAGCAGGGCACCGTGTTGTTGAAGCTTCCGAAAGGAAAGGCCCGTCCTGAAGAAATTAATAGTTTTTGCTTTAGCCAGGGCATTACACTTTCACACTTGATGCTCAAGAAAAAACGATTGGAAGCCCGCTTCTTTGAACTTACCAATAACTAAAACCTATCACTCACTACCTCATTAAAAAATATTCAATACTGCTTATCATGAAAGGTCTTTTACATACAGAATGGCTGAAGCTTAGAAAATATCCTGCTTTTTGGTGGATGACGGGGATCATTGCTCTTTCCTATCCTGGCGTTAATTACATATTCTACCATATTTATCAACAGGTGGTAAACAAGGGCGATACCACCAGCCAGATGGTAAAGATGCTCATGGGCAATCCATTTACCTTCCCAGAAGTATGGCACACGGTTGCTTATGCTTCTTCCCTATTTATTTTTATCCCTTCAGTGGTGGTCATCATGTTCATTACCAATGAATATACCTATAAAACACACCGGCAAAATATCATTGATGGCTGGAGCCGCAAACAGTTTATTACCAGTAAGTTCATCGACGTATTATTATTGACAGCTTTAATTACAGCCATTTATGTACTGGTTGCCCTGGTACTGGGGCTGTTCAACAATGGAGAGTCTACCGCCTCTATATGGACAGGCTCAAAATATATCGGGTTATTTGCACTGCAGGCTTTCTCGCAGTTATCTATAGCATTTTTGATCGCCTTCCTGGTTCGAAAGGCCTTTGTTTCCTTAGGTATGTTTATTTTTTACTTTATCATACTTGAACCGGTCATTGTAGGCATTGCCAAGGTGAAAGCCCATGACATCGGGCGATTTATGCCGCTTGAAATATCTGACAGGTTGGTGCCTGTCCCCGCTTTTTTAGCACGCCTGGGCGAGCAAAGCTATAAGGCTTCCCTGGCGGCCATTAACCCCCATATTCTTTATACCCTTGCCCTGACCACGCTGATCTGGGTGCTTTGCTTCCGGATCAACAGCCGCAGGGACCTCTGATCAATACATTATACCTTTTTAATATAAAAACAGTCCACAGCCACCCTGACTATCTATATAGTCATTAGGTGGCTGTTATGTGTTTACTCTATATCTAAAGCCTACCTCCGCCCTATCTCCGGTATAGGAAAGGCATGGATACTGCGTGATCATCACGCAGTATCCCGGGCGTAAATAGGGAGTAGATAGGGCGATGGTATAAAGAAGCTATAGTGGAACTGGCTAAAAGAAGGAAATAAAAAACCAGCTGGGAATATTTCAGGATGGACAGCAATAAGCCTAAACTCACTCTTTCAACATTTTTATAAACCGCAGGCCTAAAAAGGTACTCGTATGAGCATACACGTAATAATGGCTGAACCTCAACACTTTATGGCGATTTGTGTGCTTAGATGGTGAAAAATATCAGGCTCTGAACAAAAAAGTACCCACTTATAGGTATTTTTTTTAATAATATCGTTGCCGATATTGCCAACAAATACTTACTGCAAAAGATTGCTATATGCATAATGTGTATGCTCCTTCCATCCTGTTATCTCCGCAAATCAGTTGCCCTAAATGTCAATGGCAGGGAAAAGGAACCGAGATACAAAAGTTAGAACTCACCCTTACGCAGGCTATTGAATTATTCTGCCCTACCTGCCATGGGTACCTGGGATTTATCAATGTACCAGGACCGGAAGATGCCCAGTTGTGAAATCAAAATAATATAATACCCTGTTTTGCCCTCCTTTTGATTACCTATATGTTCCCACAGTAGCGTAGATCTATAAGACATAAAAACCCCCATCGTAAACGATGGGGGAACAACTAAAAACACAAGCCTTATTCTGGTGTCCTAAACAACGGAGGACAGTGGCTTCATTGGAACAGACTGGGTCATGCATGGTCTTACAGGACTACATGACCTTGAATATTAATCAGGCTTTTTACCGTCTAAAAAACTATTGATGGTACTGATGGTAGCACTGTTCTTACCATCATCTTTTACTGTGTAATTGCTATAGAAATTTTCAACAGAGGAGACCGTGTTGTATAATTCCATATTGCGGCGGATATACGCCGGAACCGCCTCAAACTCATTGTTAGGATCAGCTGCATTAATATTGAACGATAAGTTGCGCAACTTTTGTAATCGTTCTGCTGCTCTCCTTTTTTGATCCTCCGTCTCGTCCTGCAGAGCAGGTTCCTCGACTGAAGGAATGTTAGGTGTTTGAGTGTGGTGGCTCGCAGTAGTATCCGCCGCTTTCGGAATGTCGTTACGTATCACCAGTTGCATGTCGAAGGTTTCCGGATCTTCAACTTTTGCAACAGGTGGCGGAACCGGTTTTTCTTCCAGAGGTTTGGAAGTAGATACTTCCGGTTTGGACTCTGCATAAATATTGGATGGTCTGGCCAGATATCCTCCCGACGCTGCAGACGCCTGGGAAGTATTTTGTGCAGGCTTTGGAGCCTGGTTATCGCTGGATAAAATAGATCGGCGCAATTTTTCGAAACGGTCATCAAGCTCTTGCTTCTTACGCTCCAGTTCTTTTTTCTCTTCTTCCGCTTCTGCCCCTTCTTCCTTGATCTTTAATTGCAAATGAACAGGTGCCTCGGGTTCTTCTTCCTTTTCTTCAATCCTGTTCAGGGAGCCTAAATGTAAATCAAAATCGGCATCCTGCAACTGCGGCATTGGAATTTCTTCAGCAATAGTATTTTCATCTATCAGCCTTGGGGCCAATGGATCTTCTTTGGTGGTAGTGGTGGTGGCTTCAGGCTTTGGGACGGGCTGCTCTCCAAGGGTCATTACGATCCTTTCAGGTTGCTTTGGGGCCTCCTGGCGGGGAGCTTCCCTGCGTGTAAACGGATCTTTATGCTGGAAACCAGTGGCTATCAACGTAATGCCTATCTGGCTACCCAATGTATTATCATATCCCAAACCAAGGATGACATCTGTATTCTCACCGGCCTGGCTCAATAAATGATTTTGGATGATCTCCACTTCGTCCATGGTAAACTCATGTTCGCCTTCAGCCGAATTGATGTTAATAAGAATCCATTTGGCACCACGGATCTCGTTATCGTTCAGCAATGGAGAGTTCAATGCATCTTCAATGGCACGCTGTGCACGATTTTCACCTTCACAGGCAGCATTACCCAGTATAGCCACACCACCATTTTTCATTACAGTGCACACATCAGCAAAGTCCACATTGATCTGCCCGGTACTGTTGATGACATCTGTGATACATTTAGCAGCGGTAGCTAAAACATTATCAGCCCTTGAGAACGCCTCGCGCATTTTCAGATTACCAAACTGGTGGCGTAGTTTATCATTGCTGATGACAAGCAATGTATCTACATACTGCTTTAAATTTTTGATACCTTCTTCTGCCTGTTGCTGTCTTTTTTTGCCTTCGTAGGAAAAAGGAGTGGTGACGATACCAACAGTGAGGATACCCAGGTCCTTGCAGATCTTGGAAATAATAGGAGCTCCACCGGTACCTGTGCCACCGCCCATACCGGCAGTAACAAAAGCCATTTTAGTATTTACTTCCAGTATGCGCTTGATCTCTTCCAGGCTTTCTTCTGTAGCCTGGCGACCGATCTCAGGATTGGCTCCCGCACCTAATCCCTGCGTGAGGTGTGGCCCGAGTTGCACCTTGTTTGGCACATTACTTTGAGCAATGGCCTGTGCATCTGTATTACATATTATAAAGTTGACACCTTCTATATTTTGAGAATACATGTGGTTGACAGCATTACTGCCTCCACCACCTATTCCTATCACTTTGATTATGGATGATTTCTCTTTAGGGAGATCAAAATGTATCATAAGATTTTGATTTGTGTCGTTACTGATTTGGCAACAACTGATGAATGAATTTTAGATGGATGATGATTTGTTTGTGAATTAAAACTTCGTCCTGTTTTCGAGGCCATTCTCCAGTCAAAAAGCTTACCATTTTTCTGATTTGTTGTATAGTAAAAGCTTTTTTATTCATATTACTTTGAAGAATTGTTCTCTATAACAAAGAATTAGAAGTTGTGGTCTTCTTCTTCCCGAAAGATTTCGATCAGGCTTGTTTTGAACTTACCCCAGAAGTTACTCATGCCCTTGCGTCTTTCAGTGGTTACAATGCTACCATTGACCTCTACTTCCTCATCCAGTTCTTCAGCCTCTGTGCGTAAACCTTCAGGAACACTTACTGTTTTAAAAGTTTGTTCAAATTGTTTCCTGTTATGTTCATAATCATCATATCCTTTCAGTATTAATCCCAGGCATGTAGCATAGGTGGGTTTGGCCAGTTCTTCAATATGCCCGGCTGCCAGGTGCTCTGTTGGCAACCCTATGCGACAGTTTAGTCCCGTAACATATTCTGTTAATTGAATCAAATGCTTTAACTGCGATCCACCGCCTGTCAGAATAATACCTCCATTCAACATTTTATTATCTAATCCAACTTGCTTTAAATGATAAGTAACAAAATCCAGTATTTCGCTCATGCGCGCCTGGATAATGTTGGCCAGGTTCTTCACACTGATCTCCTTCGCAGGCATTCCCCTAAGCCCCGGAATGGTGATATAGGCATTTGCCTTAGCCTCATTTGATAAGGCACTTCCAAACTGCACTTTCATTTGCTCGGCTTGTGTTTTCAACACGCCAAGTCCTGTTTTTATATCATTAGTGATATTCTCGCCTGCAAAAGGAATAACAGCAGTATGCTTCAAAATGCCTTCATAAAATACAGCCAGGTCTGTGGTTCCACCACCTATATCTACGATGGCTACACCCGCCTCCATATCTTCCTGCGCCATAACAGCAGCCGAAGAAGCCAGTGGCTGCAATACCAGGTCCTTGGTGATCAGGCCTGATTTCTCCACAGAACGGTTGATGTTCCTGATGGCGTTCTTATCGCCAGTGATGATGTGGAAGTTGGCACCCACCTTTACGCCGCCATATCCAATAGGATCGGCAATGTTTTGAAAGTTATCAACGGTGTATTCCTGTGGAATGACATCGATGATCTGGTCGCCGGCTGGTATGTACGTTTTGTACTGGTCTGCAATCAGCTGGTCAATTTCCTTTTGAGAGATCTCATTCTCCGTGTCGTGGCGCACAATATCGCCACGTGTTTGTAAACTCTTGATGTGGTGGCCCGCAATACCTACATATACTTCGTTCACCTCCAGATTAGGGTTAGAAGCATAGCAGGCATCAAGCGCTTGCTTGATAGCCTTGATGGTTTCATCGATGTTCAATACCTGCCCGTGTTTTACTCCGTTTGAGTTGGACTTGCCAAAGCCCAGGATCTCCAGCTTGCCCCATTCATTTTTTCGTCCTGCAATGACAGCAATTTTGGTGGTCCCAATGTCAAGCCCCACAATAATTGGTTGCTCGTTGTTCATGTCTATGTTGTTTTTAGTTGTTTGCGTTTTGGTAGAACAGTTAAAATGTTAAGCTTATTGCCAACCGGTATTCCAGCCAGCACTACTTAACACGATAACTATTGAACTTTTCTTTTCATCACGGCTTTAGGCCTTTGATGCTCTTGTTGCTCTCTCTTCGGTTTTACCGGGATACTGATTTTACTTTTCTGCACGTTTGCCACAGTTTTAACAGCAGCAGGTGCAGTGATCTTTTCAGGATCAGCGTTTTTAGCAGGGATAGGATTGGTAGCCAAAGGCTCAATGCTTGCATCGACCTTTGGGAAAGTTTTCAAACTGTCTTTGGTATTCATAGCGCGTGCTTCCGGAAGCATATCTTCAGATACATGCTGTATGGTGCTCTTTTCCAAAAGCTCGCGGATATTCTTTTGTAATTGTATGGAATCGATCTTTGATACAGGGCCCTTGTTCACTCCTACCACCTGGCCATCAAACTGAACATCCACGGCACTGTACTTATTAAAGCCTACCTTATTCAATACACGTTTATAGAATAACAGCACCCGGGACATTTTATTCTCCAGGTTATCGGCATCGCCAAGGCGAATAATATGATCGCCGATCACCGGTATGATCTCAAACTTCCGCTCCGGGGTGATATCTACCTGGCCAACCTGTGCATTCCAAAACTCATTGCTGTAAACAAACCATGCTATTTTCTTTACATCATTTAGCAAAGCACTATCCTTAGCATTAGAGACGCGGCCATTGAAAAATCCAGTAATGACAGGAACCCTGATACCGACCTTATCCAGTACCGGCATTTGATGACCGGAACTATCCATATAAAAAGTGCGACCACCAGCAGTAAACACCCTGGCAATAGGAATTCTTTCTTCTACTATCACATGCAATTCATCTTCCCTGTCAAAATACAATTCTGCATCTCCTATCCACAGATTCTTCTTTAGTGATTGCTCCAGTGATACCAGGGATATACTTTTTAAAGGCTTATTTAATAAACTGCCATGGTACGCCCCTTCCAGTTGCTTTAAGATATCGGTCTTGTCTATAAAGTATTTTTCACCTGATCCCTTAATGGAAACATTTACCTTTTTGCAAACATGTTCTGCCTGTTTTTTATTGGCAGCCACCAGCAAGGTGGTAATACCACCAATCACCAGCAGCCATGCAGCCAGTACCAGTATTCTTTTTATGACAAGTTTCTTTTTCAACTTACTTCTTCAATAATATTTTTAACAGGTGTTACAAGGGCATCAATGTCACCGGCTCCAGCCATTACGATCACTTCACCAAACTCTTTATTTAAATGTTGTACATGCTGTTTCATCCAATCCTGCAATCCTTCTTTGGTTACTAATACTTTTTCTGCCGAGTCAATCTTGTTTAGTATCAGCTCACTGGTAACCCCTTCCATGGGCAACTCACGGGCAGGATAGATAGGCAGCAGCACTACAGTATCTGCGATTGATAAAGCCTCAGCAAATCCATCTGCAAAATCACGGGTCCTGGAAAACAAGTGAGGCTGGAAAATAACCGTGACCAACCTTTGAGGAAACAAGCTTCTCACAGAAGTCAATAGAGCTTTCAGTTCGGCCGGGTGATGCGCATAATCGTCTATCAACACCGGAGATACATAAGCACCGCTGGCTTTTTTAACCGGTGGGATCACGTATTCAAATCTCCTGCGAACGCCCTTGAAAGCGACTATAGCTTCTCTGATCTTATTGGCCTCTATCTTCAATTCATTGGCAACAGCAATGGCAGCAATGGCATTCTCCACATTGTGCATGCCGCCCACCTTCATTTCAATGCCGGGTATCATCTGGTTTTCCAGGTGGGCATCAAATACATAGCCACCTTCCTGCATTTGGATATTGGCTGCAAAAGCATTAGCCGCTTCATTTTGCAGGCTATAAGTTTTCTTGTTTGCTGTTTTTATTTCTTTGGTACGCTTCAATCCGAACTTACTCAGTAACAAACCTTCTTCTTTGACCTTATCTCCAAACGCAATAAAAGCTTCCTGCAAAGAATTCTCATCTCCATATATATCTAAATGATCTGCATCCATAGAAGTGATCAATGCGATATCCGGATTGAGCTTTAAAAAGCTCCTGTCGTATTCATCTGCCTCGATCACACAAACATCATTATCACTGCTCCAGAAGTTAGTCTGGTAATTCACGGCTATACCGCCCAGGAAAGCATTACAACCAAAACCACTATGACGCAATATGTGGGCGATCATGGTTGATACTGTCGTTTTACCGTGGGTACCAGCCACACAAACATTAAAAGAAGCATTGGTAATGGCACCCAACACCTCGCTCCGTTTTAAGACTGTAAAATGATTTTGCTGGTAATACAATAGTTCCTTATGGTCGGCAGGAACGGCAGGAGTATACACCACCAGGTCAGCATCTTTAGGAATGCTGTTGATATCCTCAGTATAATGAATGGCAATTCCTTCTGCTTCCAGTTCACGCGTCAGGGCAGTACTGGTCTTGTCATACCCACTGACCTGGATATTCCGGGAATGGAAATAACGTGCCAGGGCACTCATGCCTATCCCACCTATACCAATGAAATACACGGACTTCAGTCCACCCTCTTTTAAAAGAGTAGTAGGTACGCCCCCCTGTAGATATGTATTGTTTTCTTTGATAAGCAGTTTGTTTATACCGTTAAAAATCCTATCTATTGCTCGTTTAACTCCCTATAGATCTTAAGATCTCTTGGGCTATTTTCTCATCAGCATCCACTATTGCGTATTTGCTGATATTATTTTTAAGTTCAGTTTGTTTGTGTTCATTATTGGCTAAATCAATAATTGCCGGCACCACTTTCTCTATGGCCTCATTGTCCTTCACTATGAGCGCTGCCTGTTTTTCCACCAGGTTCATAGCATTGACAGTTTGATGGTCCTCCGCAGCAAACGGGTAGGGTACGAACAAAACGGGCTTTTTTACTACACACAATTCAGCAATGGCCATAGCTCCTGCTCTTGATACTACAATATCAGCGGCTGAATAAGCCATTTCCATTTGTGCAATAAAATCATTGACCCAGACGGTTGGATGGTCGGCTGTTTGCTCTCTCCATTTACCTGCATTGGCCTTTCCTGTCTGCCATATCAATTGCAGGCCGGCATTTATTAAGTTTTCGAGTCCTTTTGAAATTGCTGCATTGATGGACTGTGCTCCCAGGCTTCCCCCTACCACCAACACTGTTTTCTTACCAGGCTGCAAGCCAAAGAACTTTAATGCTTCGTTCTTATCAACAGAAGAAACATTAACGATGCCTGGCCTAACAGGATTACCCGTGACAATGATCTTTCCGGATGGGAAAAATTGCTGCATGCCATCCGTAGCCACAAAAACCTTCGTTGCCTTTTTGCCTAAAAGAATGTTAGACTTCCCGGCAAACGAATTGGATTCGTGTATGAAGTTGGGAATGCCTCTTGCCTGTGCTGAACGTAGCACAGGGTAAGAAGAATAACCACCTACTCCAACCACCGCATCCGGCCGGAACTGGTTGAAAATATTTCGAACCTGTAAAAAGCTTCTTACCAATTTAAATGGCAAGCCAACATTTTTTATCAAAGAACTTCTATTGAATCCCGCAATGTCCAACCCTTCGATCCTGTAGCCTGCCTGCGGCACTTTTTCCATCTCCATTTTACCCTTTGCACCTACGAAAAGGATATCAGTTGCAGGCTCCAGCTTTTTAATGGCGTTGGCTATGGCTATGGCAGGGAAAATATGTCCCCCCGTTCCTCCACCTGCCATAATTATTTTTTTAGCAATCGCCATACTTTATACTTCTTCGGGCTCCTCTTCCATTTCTTCTTCATCCTCTTCTTCCATCTCTTCCTCTTCAGATCTTTCTTTATTTAATGCCTCCAGTTTTTTACGTCCTTCCAATTGCTCCACGTTCCGGGCCACACTTAATATGATTCCTATTGAAAGGCAAGTAAACAAAAAGCTACTACCACCCATACTCACTAATGGAAGCGTGACCCCTGTAACTGGAAAGAGGTTCACATTTACCGCCATATTGGCCATGGCCTGGATGACGAGTGTAAAACTTAATCCCAATGCCAGGAAGGCGCCAAAGGCATAAGGACATTTCTTGAAAAGCCTGATGCTCCGGTAAAGGAAGACCAGGTATATAAAAATGATAAAAGCTCCACCTATTAATCCATACTCCTCTATAATGATTGCATAGATGAAATCATTATAAGCCTGGGGCAAAAAGTTTCTTTGCTCGCTGTTACCAGGTCCTTTTCCAAATGCACCACCTTTGGCAATAGCTATCTTAGCCTGGTTGGTCTGGTAAGAATTATCATTGTCCGCTTCTTTACTGCCATACATGAAGTTCTCCACACGACTGATCCACGTATCTACCCTTGCAAAAAGCTTGGAAGATTTTTCCTTCTTAATTGTAGTGGCAGCTACCTCTTCTGCGGGAGCGGATTTATGCTTGATTACTGCTGCCATTACCAGGAACACCACGGGAATCATGGCGCAACTGATGGTAAGCATCAAATGCTTGGTACTTACCCTGCCTATGAACAATAGCAACATGCAACTGGCACCCAGCAATAAAGCCGTTGACAAATTAGCAGGTGCAATGAGCATACAAGTAACTGCAACAGGGAGGATAACTGGCAGGAAACCTTTTTTAAAGTCTTTGATCTTGTTTTGCTTACGGCTTAACAACCTGGCCAGGAACATGAACAAGGCCAGTTTGGCCAGATCAGAGGTTTGCATGGTCATATTGATAATGGGCAACTTGATCCAGCGGCTGCCTTCATTAAGGGTGACCCCAAAAAGCAGGGTATATAATAATAGCGGAATAGATAGCAGGAATAATATTTTAGCTACCTGGGAATAAATAGTATAGTTGACCCTGTGGGCAAAATAAATAACACAAAAACCTACAGCAATAAAGGCTATCTGTTTGAACAAATACACCTCAGTATTGCCTTTATACATTTTATAAGCAAGCGAACCCGTGGCACTATATACCACCAGCAGAGATATTAATACCAGCAGAAACACCAAAGCCCAGATGGTCTTGTCACCCCTGGTCTTTGTGAGGAGCCTGGCAGGTTTAATACCTGAGAGATCAGAAAATTTTATGTCAGCTTGTTGATTCATTTCAGCTTTATATAGCAATCAGCACCATTCAATTACCAATTTGATCTGTACTATCAGATCATAGATTTCTTACCGCCTCTTTGAATTGCCTTCCCCTGTCCTCATAGTTTTTAAAAAGGTCAAAAGAAGCACAGGCAGGACTTAACAATACCACATCACCAGGCTGGGCGAGTGAATAACTACTCATCACGGCATCCTGGGCAGAATCAGTATCTACCACCTTCACCACCTGGTCAAAGGCTTCGTGGATCTTAGTATTGTCTAGTCCCATGCATACGATTGCCTTCACTTTTTCCTTAACCAGGTCTTCTATCAAAGTGTAATCATTGCCTTTATCAATTCCACCTAATATGAGGATGGTAGGCCTGGCCATGCTTTCCAGCGCATACCACGTGGAATTAACATTGGTAGCCTTACTATCATTGATAAACTCAACACCCCTCACAGTAGCCACGGACTCCATACGGTGTTCCAGGTTCTCAAATGTTTGCACAGCTTCCCGGATCTTATTCTTCCGGATATCCATGGTTGCACCAGCCACACTTGCTGCCATTGTATTAAATTGATTGTGTTTACCCTTCAGGGCAAAGTCATAAATGCTCATTTGTTGCTCCTCACCAGAGACATTCACATGCATCTGGTCGTCCTTTATGTACCCGCCTTTTTCTACTTTCTGCTTCATACTGATTGGTAATTGAATTGAGTTAATCGTATTTCTTTTTATATAATTCATGATCACTTCATCATCCAAATTGTAAATGAAATGATCTGATGGTTGTTGGTTTATCGTAATTCGGAACTTACTGCTTATATACTTTTCGAATTGGTAATCATACCGGTCAAGATGATCTTCAGTGATATTCAACAGCACGGCAATGTCTGGCCGGAAACTGTGGATATCATCCAGTTGAAAAGAACTGATCTCCGCCACGTACCACTCTTTGGGATCCTGGGCCACCTGCCGGGCAAAGGAATATCCTATATTGCCTACCAGTGCACAGTCCAAACCTGCATGACTGCAGATATGGTAAATAAGAGAGGTAGTGGTTGACTTTCCATTACTGCCGGTAATCGCTACGATCCTGCTGTTGCCTTTATGGCGGTAAGCCAGCTCTATCTCACTGATGATAGCAATTCCTTTTTGCCTGAGAGTTTTCACCCATTCATTCTTTTCAGGAATACCAGGGCTTTTCACCACTTCATCTGCATTAAATAATTTCTCCGGATCAATTGCCTTCTCCAGGAAATCAATACCTGCCTGTTGCAATTCATTACGATAAACATCTTTCAAAGAGCTTTCATCCATCAACACTACCTGGTAGCCTTCCTTTTTTCCCAGCAAGGCTGCCCCTACTCCGCTTTCCCCGCCTCCTAATATGACCAGTCGTTTTCCCATCGTCATTTTTACAGTGTACGGAAAGAATGGTTCTTCATCAGCATTACATTTGTTCGCATATTAATAATCTTGCGGACATCCTGGTTTTTCATAGTCCTCTAGGTGGTTTTTCAGAAATCTCTTACCTGAGTTTTAATGTTACTATTGATAACACAAAACACAATATGGTGACGATCCAAAAACGGGTAACGATCTTGGATTCATGATAACCTAACTTTTGATAATGGTGGTGAAGAGGACTCATTAAAAAGATCCTTCTTCCTTCGCCATACTTCTTTTTCGTGTACTTGAAATAACTTACCTGGATCATGACGCTCAGGTTCTCTACCAGGAACACTCCGCATATAATAGGAATCAACAATTCTTTATGTACAATAATCGCAATGGCAGCTATAAGTCCACCCAGTGTAAGACTGCCGGTATCACCCATAAATACCTGGGCCGGGTAAGCATTGTACCACAGAAAACCTACACAAGCCCCTATCATGGCACCAATGAATATGGATAGTTCGCCCAGGTTGGGTATGTACATGATATTCAGGTAATCGGCAAAAACAAGGCTGCCGCTTGCATAAGCAAAAATGCCAAGGCAGGCACTCATAATAGCTGAGGTACCTGTCGCCAGGCCGTCTATTCCATCAGTGATGTTAGCGCCATTGGACACTGCAGTAACTATGAAGATGACTATAAGAATGTATAATACCCAGGTATAATCCCTTAAGCCGGCAGGTAACAATTTGGCATAATTGAATTCATGACCTTTTACAAAAGGAATGGTGGTGACGAATGATTTGGCAGGTACAAAATATTTATCCTTCTCGTTCACTCTTTTGGTGATGATGGTGGTGTCGCTGGCAGAAGGAGTACCCTGGTATTCTCTCCAGATCTTTACATTAGGATTAAAATACAGTGTAGCTCCTACCACGATTCCCAGCATCACCTGGCCAAAGATTTTAAAGCGACCTGCCAGGCCATCTGCATCTGTCTTTTTATAACCAACACCTTTCAGCTGTGCCATCTTCTTGGCTTTCAATTTCAGGTAGTCGTCTATAAAACCTATAGCCCCCAGCCAAAGTGTACAGAAGATCATAAGACGCACATACACCTTGCTCAGGTCAGCTAATAACAATGTAGGAATCAATATGGCTAAAATGATGATGATACCACCCATGGTAGGTGTACCTTTTTTCTGTTGCTCTCCCTGGAGTCCCAGGTCACGAACAGATTCGCCTACCTGTTTTTTAACCAGGTAGTTGATTAGTTTTTTACCAAAGAATGTGGTGATCAATAATGATAAGATAACTGCCATTAACACCCTGAAGGTGATAAAGCGGAATAGCTCACTTCCGGGGAAGTGCACATCTTCAGCTCTTAACCATTCAAATAAGTGATACAGCATTGTTATTAATTTTTATTGATCTCTCTTTTTATTTACCCAACATTTCAAACATTTCCTGCAATACCTCTTTATCATCGAAGTGATGTTTCACTCCTTTGATCTCCTGGTATTTTTCATGGCCTTTACCAGCTATCAGTAAAATGTCTTCCGGCTGTGCCATGCTAATAGCTGTTTTAATGGCTTGCTTCCTGTCAGCAATAGCTATATACTTTCGCTTTGCTGCACTGTTAAGCGTGGCCTCCATATCTTTTAATATGGCTTCGGGATCTTCACTACGTGGGTTATCGCTGGTAAAGACCACCTTGTCACTATTTTCACAGGCCACTTCTCCCATTATCGGTCTTTTGGTCTTATCCCTATCACCACCGCAGCCTACTACGGTGATCACCTGCTCATATCCCTTCTTCAGTTTTTTTATAGTATCCAGCACATTCACCAAGGCATCTGGTGTGTGTGCGTAATCCACAATACCTATTATCTTATCCTTGGGAGAAATGATGTAATCAAATCTTCCTTCTGCACCCGTCAGGTTGCTTAGTGCTTGTAACACATGTGATTTGTCCTCTCCCAGGCTTATCGCGGCACCAAATACTGCCAACAGGTTATAGGCATTGAATTCACCTATCAGTCTGAAATGCACTTCCTGGTCATTGATCATCATTACCAATCCAGTCAGTCCATTCTCCAGGATCTTACCCTTAAAATCAGCCACACTTCGAAGACTGTAAGTGAGTTTCTTAGCACTGGTATTTTGCAACATTACCAGTCCTCTTTTATCATCCAGGTTGGTGATGGCAAATGCATTGGCTGGCAAGCCATCAAAAAAAGCTTTCTTAACCCTGATATATTCATCAAAAGTTTGATGATAATCCAGGTGATCGTGAGTGATATTGCTAAATATTCCACCTGCAAATTCCAATCCCGCAATCCTTCTCTGGTGAACCGCATGAGAACTGACCTCCATAAACACAAATGCACAACCTTCATCTGCCATTTGCTTCAATAATGCATTCAGGCTGACAGCATCCGGTGTAGTATGCGTGGAAGGAATGACCTTACCGGCAATAATATTCTCTACTGTACTAACCAATCCGCATGTATATCCAAGCGCCGTAAACAATTTATACAGAAGCGTGGCGATAGTTGTTTTGCCATTGGTACCAGTAACACCTACCAACTTTATACGAAGGGATGGACTGTCATAAAAATTATGTGCGATCAATCCCGCAGCCTCCGCACTGTTAGCTGTTTGAACATATGTCACATGCTCACTTCGGTCCGCAGGAAGCACCTCGCATACTATTGCAACTGCTCCTGATTCTATAGCTTTTGAAATGAACAAATGTCCATCGGAATGAACTCCCTTTACAGCTATAAAGCAAGTTCCCTTTTGCACTTTGCGGGAATCGATCTGAACATCTGTGATTTCCATATCAGTGCCCCCTGCTAGTGCCACGGTTTGAACCTTGTATAATATGTCGCTTAACTTCTTCAATTAATTTAATAAAAGGTTTACTGTTTGACCTTTACTGATAGCCGCACCTGGAGCTATATCCTGGGCCACTACCTTACCCCTGCCTTTCACCACTACTTTCATATTCCTGTTTTCTATTTCATATAAGGCATCTTTCAATGTCATATGATAGAGGTTGGGCATTTGGTTCTTAAATACAGGATTAGCTTTAATGACAGGCTTGTAATTATTGCTGTATATAATGCTCCATGTGTTCTTGCTTGCAGAATCCAATGGTTTCATATTTACCTGCTCAAACACATTTCTTACATCAGGTGTATAACCTGCATAAGAGAACAATGAACTGTCTGACGCCACAGGAAGGGTCATCCCTTTTTTTCCCTGCACATACATAGCATATATCTTATTAGCTATTTCCTTGAAAACCGGTGCAGCAAGCTGGCCTCCATAGTGCATAGCAGCATGTGGCCTGGTCTTGATCAACACGATACAGGTGTATTCAGGCTTATCAGCAGGGAAGTACCCGGCAAATGATGCCTGGTACACACCATCATAATATTTAACATCACCACCCGCCACGTGTGCGGTACCCGTCTTTCCTGCCACAGGGAATGGAGAGTCCTTGAAAACGTCTTTTGCTGTTCCTTCGGTAGTAACCGCTTCCATACAAATGCGGGCAGCCTTTACCACTTTCTCCTTGGCAATATTTTCATCCAGCACGGTAGGTTCAAACTCTTTTATCGTCACTCCATTATTACGTATGCTATTCACCAGGTAGGGCTTCATCATTTTGCCATTGTTGGCAATAGCGTTATACAGCATCAATGTATGGAGTGGGCTTACTTCAATGGCATATCCAAAGCTGGCAGTGATCATAGCATGAAGACCTTCCTTATTACGCTTAAGACGTGGCAGCACGGGCGCATCTTCACCCACCAAGTCAATTCCTGTACGCTTATCCAAATGAAATTTGTGAAGGTAATTCTTGTACAGGTCAGGCTCAGTAGCAAATGCCTTGTAAGCTATTTTACTCATACCTACGTTTGAGCTATGAGCAAAGCATTCTCTAACGGTCATAACAGGCTTTGGCGCTCGTTCTGCATCATTTACATTTCTTACTCCTACATAAGCATTCCCTGTACTTCCCACCTCTACCAGGTCACTGATCTTAGAGGTGCCATGGTCTAACACAGCTAACAATGTTGCCAGCTTAATGGTAGATCCAGGTTCGGTGGTCTGCAAGGCGTAGTTCAGGTTTTCACCATAATCGCCATTCTTATCTCTTCCCAGGTTGGCAATGGCTTTGATCTTGCCGGTTTTAGTTTCCATCACCAGGCAGGTACCATACTGCGATTCACTTTGAACCATCATTTTCATTAATGCTGATTCAACAATATCCTGCATCTGGATATCAAGTGTAGTGATCACATCCCTTCCGTTTTCAGGATCTATTTCATACCCTTCTACCGGAACAGCAGCACCACCCGCAATAAAACGGACAAGCCTTTTGCCAGTGGTACCTTTTAATAATGTATCAAATCTTCTTTCCAGGCCCACGTTCTGTGCATTATCCCTTGAAAGCCCGATAGTCCTTTTAGCTAACAGGCCGAAAGGATTCAATCGCTTGCTTTTTACTTCGGCGATAATGCCACTTTTATTTCTTCCCAGTCTTACTAATGGAAATGCGCGGAACTTTTTGTATTGCTCAAAGGAAAGGCCCTTTTGTATCAGGTAATACCTGTCTTTGGCATTATATGCCTGCTTTAATTCTTTTTTGTATTCTGAAGAGGTCTTCTCATGGAACATACCCGATAAGGAAATAGCAAATGAGTCCAGGTTGTCTTTAAATCTTTTACCATTCTTTTCTCTTAATCCATCCGCTCCAAAATCCATATACAGATCAAAATATGGAACAGAAGTACTTAGCATCTGGCCATCTTCACTGTAAATGGTTCCTCTTTCTGCATCCAGTTCCACAAACCGCTGGTGCATACTGTCCGACATACTGCGCCAATGATCCCCTTCTACATTCTGAATATAAAATGCACGACCTAACACTATGAAACTCAGCAGTACAACGCCAAGAAAGCTTAAGTACACCCTCCAAAGTATGTCGCGTTTTATCTCCACTCTGTCAGTTGGGCCGTTATTACGGAATTGGTTTTTTAATTAATTACTGCTATCAATCAATATCATGGGTTCTGCGGTAAGTTCTTTTAATCCTAA
Source organism: Bacteroidota bacterium (assembly GCA_023415275.1). Lineage (GTDB taxonomy): Bacteria > Bacteroidota > Bacteroidia > Chitinophagales > Chitinophagaceae > Flavisolibacter. Next base: position 22,637 of record JAEZLJ010000132.1, on the reverse strand, counting down.
TGGCTTTACCGCTTCTATTAATTCACTTTGCTTGCTCCTGAATAAAACATCACCTTTCACTGATTTGTATTCATATTGGAGCTCTTTCAACTCTTTACTCGTTTTATTGATCTCCCTAATGGTCTTGTCGGCATAATGACCATTATATATGTACACTACCGCTAACAGGGCCAGGAAAACAAAAAAAGGAACCTGCCTTACAATGGATTGATAATTCAACCATTTTTTCCAGCGGTACTTTTTCTCGTTTCCTTTTTTTATCTCAGGCATCAGTTACTGTTTTCTTTTGGCCATCAATGGCCCCTTTTCATTTATTGATTCTAAGCGGTGATCTTTGAACCTGCCGCCTGATCATTTTCATTAAATCATTCAAACCCTTTCCGCCACTCTTAGCTTGGCACTTCTTGACCTCGGGTTCGTTTTCAATTCCTGCTGCGAAGCAACAATTGGCTTCTTATTTACCTGCTTCAACGTCACTTCTTTTACACTCATGGTGAAAGGATTTTCTTCGGGAATGTCAAATGTGTTATCCCTGAAAAATACTTTTACCAGCCTATCCTCAATAGAGTGGAAGGTGATAATAGCTACCCTTCCTCCTGGTTTCAGCACTGCTGGCAATTGCAACAACAACTCTTTCAGTGCGCCCATTTCATCATTCACCTCTATGCGCAAAGCCTGGAAGACCTGCGCAAAATATTTGTTCGGATTCCCCTTGACTATGGCGCTTACTGCAGCTTTGAAACCATTGATGCTTTTTAATGATGTTGTTTTTCTCACCTCAACAATGGTCCTCGCTAATGTTTTTGCATTGGTCACCTCGCCATATTGCTCTAATAACTTGTGTAATTGATGCTCACTGTATTCATTCACCACTTCAAAGGCAGTTTTTGCCTGCCTTTGATCCATGCGCATATCCATGGGCGCATCAAAACGGGTGGAAAAACCTCTTTCTCCTTCATCAAACTGGTGACTGCTCACCCCGAGGTCGGCCAGTACACCATCAACCTTTTCTATTCCATTAAGCTTTAAAAAGCGTTGTAAATGCCGGAAATTATGTGGCACAAACAACACCCTTGGATCATCCGGCAGATTTTGCCTGGCATCCGCATCCTGGTCGAAAGCCACTAACTTGCCATCTTTACCCAGTTGCTCTAATATTCCCATGGTATGCCCACCTCCACCAAATGTGCAGTCGACATAGATACCGCCGGGCTTAATGTTGAGGTTTTCGATCACCTCATTTAGCAAAACCGGTATGTGGTAAGATTCATTCATGATAGACAGGGCTTTATTACCGGTAACATAAATGGTTATATTCCCTGTTCTTTATCTGTTTTCTTTACCATTACCTGCTGAGCCAATGAACTAAAATCATTAGGCGAATAGGATTCAAAGAACTTATTATAGTTTTCCGTGGACCAGATTTCGATCTTATCAACCGCTGAGGCCAGCACTATATCTTTATATAATTCAGCATAATCCTTCAGGTTGGAGGGCAATAAAAGCCTCCCGGCTGAATCAAGCTCAACCTCAATGGCGCCATTCAGAAAAACTCTTCTAAATTTTCTCACATTAGGGTCAAAATCATCTAAACTGCTAATTCTGGCAAAAAGAGGCTCCCAACTCTGGATAGGATATAAGCTCAGGCATTTCTCGAAACCCCTGTTGATAACAAAACGTGTATTTTCGCCTTCCGGCAGTTGCTTTTTTAAGCCTGCAGGTAGGAGAAAGCGACCTTTTGCGTCCAGTGTAGCTTCAAATTCACCTAAGAAACCTGTCATTTTCAATGGTTTGGGAGAATGGGGCTCATTTAACACAAAATAACACTTTTTCCCACTTTGCAATAGCATTTTTCGTTTAGTTAATTTTTCCACATGCCCAAACCTTATAAAAACCAGATGGAATAAGGGTTTTAGCCCGGTGGAATTTTTTTTCGCCTAAATGGTGTGGATCAAATGTGGAAAACCCTAATTATAAGTGTATAACCTTGTGCATATCCTATATGTACTGATGTGAATACCTAAGTAAAAGCATATGAAAATCTCTCCAGAAAAAGTACTTATCAGCGATTATACTTATGAGCTCCCTTCAGATAAAATTGCAGAGTATCCTTTAGTAAAAAGAGATGATTCTCAACTACTGGTATATAAAAAAGGCAATATATCTGATTCAAATTTTAGATTCCTGGCCAATTATCTCGAGCCAGGCTCTACATTGATCCTAAATAACACCAGGGTAATAGAAGCCCGGCTGCTTTTTCAAAAAGATACAGGTGCATTTATTGAAATATTTTGCCTGGAACCTTATGAGCAATCCATAGAGGAAGCCATGCAACAGCAGGAAAAGACCGTCTGGAAATGTCTTATAGGTGGAGCATCTAAGTGGAAACACGGCCTGTTACTTACCAAACATTTCGGTGATACCTCCCAGCAAACATTAACAGCAAAGTATCTTGACAAAAAGGATGATTATTTTTTGATTGAATTTAGCTGGGATAAAGCATCCACTTCCTTTGTTGAGGTATTACATCAAACAGGTGCCATTCCACTACCTCCCTATATTAAAAGAAAGGCTGAAAAAATGGATTGGGAACGGTACCAAACAGTATTCGGAAACCAGGAAGGATCCGTAGCAGCCCCAACAGCAGCCTTACACTTTACCCAGGATACTTTCCAGGAATTGAGCAATAGAAATATAGCCTATGATTATATCACATTGCATGTTGGTGCAGGTACTTTCAAACCGGTTAAATCAGAAACCATTGCAGGCCACAGTATGCATGCAGAGCCCTTCAGTGTAAAAAAACAATTATTAGAAAAACTCATCCATTCCTCTTGTATCATTGCTACGGGCACCACATCCTTAAGAACCCTGGAAAGCATTTACTGGATGGGACTTAAATTACAATCAAACCCATCGGCAGCATTAAAACTAGACCAATGGGAAGCCTATACCCTAGATGAACAAATGCCTGAGATTTCTGCTAAAGAAAGCTTTTCCTTCCTTTTACAATGGATGGATGATAAAGCTGTTGATGAAATTCATTGCCAGACAAGCCTAATCATTATACCAGGCTACCAATTCAGGGTAGCGCAGGGGCTCATCACCAACTTCCACCAGCCCCAATCAACACTCTTACTTTTGATAGCTGCCTTTATTGGTGATGACTGGAAAAAAGTATATCAACATGCACTTCAAAACAATTACAGGTTTTTAAGTTATGGAGATAGCAGCTTATTATGGAGAAATAATTAAACTGGTATATATAGCATTCGTATCTGATAGTACCCACTATATAGTGTAAACTTTATCAGCTATTTAAGCTTGTTTTAAAGGAAGCTCAATAGTAAAACAACTGCCTTTACCCAATGTGCTGTCCGCTTTAATCACACCTTCATGACCTTCCACCACGGTCTTCACATAACTCAGGCCCAGCCCAAATCCTTTTACGTTGTGAATATTTCCTGTGTGGGCACGGTAGAACTTTTCAAAGATCCGCTTAACCGTTTCTCTTGTCATACCAATACCGTTGTCTTCGATCCTTATAATAAACTTCTTTTGATCTGAAGTAGTTGATATACAGATTTTCGGTGGAACATTTTCTTTAGAGTATTTCACCGCATTATCCATCAGGTTATTGATAAGATTAGACATGTGCACCTCATCCCCCTCTATCAGGTCGTTTTGTGCATCCAGTTTCATTTCAAGCGTACCCTGCTTTTCCTGTAAGCGCAACATGAAGTTATCTGCCACATCTCTGATGATAGTATGAATGTGCAATGGCTTAACATTCAACTGTACTTCCTGCCTGTCCATCAAAGCAGACTTAAGAATAGTCTCCACCTGCCGGTTCATCCGCTGGTTCTCTTCTTTAATGATCTCGCTGAAGTAGGACAACTTTTGCGTGTCTCTTTGCACTTTCTCATTCCTGATGGCATCGACTGCCAATGAAATAGTGGCAATTGGCGTCTTAAATTCATGCGTCATGTTATTGATGAAATCATTTTTGATCTCACTTACCTTTTTCTGACGCAGCATGGTATGTATGGTAAGATAAAATGCAGCACAAATTACCAGTGTAAACAGAATGGCAATCACAATGGGAAGCCGAAGACTTTTATAAACGATATCCGTAACGTTCGGAACTACGATGATGATCCATTCATCGGCGGCCAGGTTTTCTGCGGCTGACGCGCTAAGGGGAACAACGGGGAATACCTTTGGATAATAATTGGCTGAATCTTCATACCAATTGGTGAAGTTATTCGATTGCCTTTCTATCTGCCCAATAGCATCATTCTTCAACGTAACCAGGGCAAATTCAAAAGGAATGTTCTCTATTTTCTGTGCAACAAACGTGGACCTGATCTTTTCATATAATTCCTGCGTGGTCAGTCGCTGGCTTACATTATAACTACGTGGAAAGTCCAGTGAAAAATTATTCAGGTCAGGAAATGGTTTTGAACTATTGGGTAAAGGCACTGATTTATATTGCGCCAGGTCTTCACCTACTTGCTTGGCAATTTCTTCTACTTTCTGTTCCACCTGGTCTTTGCGCAGGGCCACCATGTTATTCAACCAGGAAAGCTGTATAAAGATGATCCCTAATAAAGAAACGGTGATCAATACTAATATGATTGGAAATATTCTTTTCACTGACAGCAAGATGGTAAAAAAATCGCTATTGCAAAAATATTGATGTGCTCCTCAATCCGGGTGGCATAAGTTTGTTATGTATTATATTTAACACAGATTGTTAGCCTATGGTACAGCCAGCAACAGGAATATTACTTATAGCCGACCCTTTTCTCAAAGACCCCAACTTCATGCGCACCGTTGTTTTTTTAACTGAACACCGGGAAGATGGTACTATAGGATTTGTTTTAAACAGGCAGTATGAGAACACGCTGGATGAATTGATACCGGAAGTGGAAGGGCATAAACTACCTGTTTATTATGGTGGCCCGGTGCAGATGAATACCATCCATTTTCTACACCGCTATCCCGAAGAGATCCCCGGTGGCGTGGAGGTAATGAAAGGTATATTCTGGGGAGGAGATTTTGACGCTGTTGTTGACTTGATCAATAGTGGAAAGGCAGATCCTGAAAAGATCCGGTTCTACATTGGATATTCAGGCTGGAGCTCCGGCCAACTGGAAACTGAAATGAATGAAAAAACATGGCTTACCGTAGAAGCTGTGAGAAACCTGGTCTTCCATTCCAATGCAGAAGAAATATGGAGAGATTCATTGAAACACCTGGGCGGAGAATATGAAATGATGATCAACTTCCCAATAGACCCACAATTGAATTAATTAAATTATAATTTTACTATTTGGTTTAAAAAAGAATTCTTTTCTTGGGTAAAATTTTTTCTGATGGATTACCAAAACTATTCATCCCAGCCCCCTTCTTCCGATCTTTTCCCACAGGAGATCATTGTATATGGAAGCTTTGGGGAAAGATTCGCAGCAGCCTTACTTGATGGATTTATCCTGATCATTCCAACTTATGCATTGCAGGCTATTTTTGGAGAGCTTCCCGGAAGCCTTGTTGGCATACTTGTAAACTGGTTATATAGTGCCATTCTTGAATCGGGCGAGAACCAGGCTACGATTGGCAAAAGAGCGCTTGGTCTGAAAGTTACAGATATGAATGGCCATCGAATCAGCTTTGCCAATGCAAGCGGTCGCTTTTTTGGTAAATATATTTCTGCCATTATTTTGTTTATTGGATATCTTATGATGCTTTGGGATGATAAAAAACAAACCTTGCACGATAAAATGGCCGGAACACTGATCATCAAATCATAACACAACTATTCCTAGTAATATAAGAAGCCCGGACTCCCGGGCTTCTTTATTATTTCCTTATGATCACTTCCCAACCTGGCGGCTTTTGTTTCACATTAAAACCAATATCAAACTGGTGCCGGTAAGCATCAAAACTTAACTCATGCTCACCCACCTTCAGTTTGGAAATATGGATCTTCTCCAGGTAGGCGGGAAGTTCAGGCTTATCAAAAATTATGGTCTTTGTGCGTGCATTGATGCTGATCTTCAGGCAGGATTGCAACAACATGAATAATACGGTCACTGACCATGCCTGGGGCGAACATGCTACAGGGTAGGCTGTAGGTCCTTCATTGGCTTTTCTTTCAAAACCGCAATAGAGTTCAGGCAATCTTTGCAGGTCTATGAACAGGGATGCATCAAACATAGCACTCATGATCCGCAGGGCTTCTTCCTGGTATCCATATAAGGACAATCCATAAGCAATCAGCGCATTATCATGAGGCCATATGGAACCATTGTGGTAAGACATTGGATTATATCGCTGCTCTCCCACTGCCAATGTTCTTATGCCCCACCCGCTGAACATATTTTCATGCATCAATGTATCAGCCAGCATGCGGGCCTTATCCTCTTCTACAATTCCTGTGAATAAGCACTGACCTGCATTAGATGATTTTACCCTGCATGGTTTTTTATTTCCATCCAGTGCCAGCACATAACATCCCAACTCAGAATCCCAGAATTGCTCATTAAATTGCTTTTTGAGCCTTACAGCCTCCAGGGCAAGTTTTTCAGATAATTCATTTTCATCAAAGATGCCTGCCAGCATGGAGCCGTATTTTTTTGCAGCATATACATATCCCTGCACTTCGCATAAGGCTATGGGAGGTTCGCACAGCTCTCCGTTTTCATACATCACAGAATCATGTGAATCCTTCCATCCCTGGTTAGTCAATCCATTTTCAGATTTATGTATGTACTCGACAAAACCGTCCTTGTCGATATCTCCATATTCGTCAATCCAGAACAAAGCCATTTTTAAATTGGGCCATATCTCTACGATGGTTTCCCTGTCATGCGTGCGTTCATAATACATACCTGCCAGCATCACAAACAAAGGAGTGGCATCAATGGTTCCATAATATTTTCCAAAGGGCACCTCTCCTGTATTTGCCATTTCACCCGAGCGGGTTTCGTGCAAGATCTTACCTGGTTCAGCATCTTTCTCAGGTATTATTTCACGGGCCTGCATCTGCGCCAGGAACAACAGTACATTCTTGCTGATCTCTGGTGCCAGCCATAATGTTTCCATGGCTGTAATGATGCCATCTCTTCCAAAGGCTGTGTTATACCAGGGCACACCCGCATATGGGTACATGCCGAAACGTGTTTGTGAAAGCAGGGAAAGCAGGTCTGTCTTTGACCTGGTCACCCAATGGTTGAATTGTTCGTTGGTAGTAATAATATCAGCAAAAAGCCGGTGTGCGGTCTGCTGTTCTTCACGAAGCGCCTTTTTTACCTCTTTGTACTTAATGGTTTCCAACTCACTGTCGCCCGAATTGAAAAATATAGAATAATGAATTTGCTTCACCTCCTGGGGCTCTAACCCGAGGTGGAATAAACAGAGATTCCTTTTGATCTCGTAACCGTTATTCTCAAACTTCACCTCGGTCCGCCTGGTAATATTATCCAGGCCTGTGTATTCGTAAGTTATTTTTTCATCTCCGGAAAGCAATTCACATTTTGGCTGTTTTGATTTGCGTTCAATACCACGTATTTCAAAGAGGTCTTTAAAATCACTTCCAAATTGTAAGCTAAGGTTCAATGAACATTGGGTAGGTCCATAATTGGCCAACTGGATCTCTTCGTAAAAAACCCCATTCCTTATAAACTGGCTCCGGGAAATATGGACCGTGTTTTCGGGTATATGACAATCGGAAAAAGCAGGGTTGGTCAGATCTACTGACAACACCTGGTTGTTCTCCTTAATAGCCGAACTCAATAACAATGGCTTTTGTCCATTGATGCGCAATTCCAGCCTGTTCAAAAACCGGGTGCCTTCATGATAGATCCCATGAAGCTTTCTGGCATGCGGATGTATATCGCCCCATTGATCAAAAATTCCAAACGTATCATAATGGTTCAAGACCCGCGTGCGGTCATCTACATAAACAATATCCCCACCTATATGAAACTTATCCTCTTCTGTTGAAACTTGCACTTTTGGTAACATAGCTATTGGTTTAAATTGCAGATAGTTTTGTTACCCCCAATGGGTAAATGGTCTTCACTTTTGATCTTGCTTTTGACACCAGCTTTTCATAGATCTTTAAATAATCCAACGCCATTCTCCTGGATGAAAACCGTTCTTCAAACAGCTTTCTCACTTCCTTTCTGTCTATCTTATGCAATTGACCCAGTGCTTTAATGGCTTGTTTTTCTGTAGAAATAAGAAATCCATTGCGCCCGTTTTCAATGATCTCCGGCACTGATCCTCTATTGAAAGCTATGACTGGTGTTCCACAGGACATGGCTTCTATCAACACCATTCCAAATGGTTCTTCCCAGTTGATGGGAAACAATAAGGCCATAGCATTGCCAAGAAATTGCTGCTTCTGCTTTTCATTGACCTCACCAATATATTCTACCAGGGGATGTTCAAATAACTTCCTGATTTTCTCTTCATAATATTCTTTATCTGCCTTGTCTATCTTGGCAGCCACTTTTAAAGGCAAGCCCGCGGCAATAGCTATAGATATAGCGCTTTCCAAACCTTTTTCAGGCGATACCCTTCCTAAAAATGCCAGGTATTTCCCGTTCCCTTTTCCGGGCTTTAACAGATCAATTGGCAAGCCATGATGCACATTGCCTACCCAATTGGCCTGGGGCAAAGGCTTGCGCTGACTTTTTGAAATAGATATGACCGGCTGATGCCTGTACTTGTTGTAGAAAGGCTGCAACTCAGGAATGCTCAGTTTTCCATGCAGTGTAGTCACGTGTGGCACATCAAGCCCATTAGTGAAAGGAAAGTTCAGGTAATCTGTATGAAAATGAATTAAATCAAAATCATGAGCCCTATCCATTACCTCTTCAATTTGTAAAAGATGCGGGATCAATCCATCTTCACAGTTCTTCAGGCGCAAAGCTTCGGGCACTATAGCCTGCAGTTTTGCGCTGGTTTTGGAATCACCTGATGCAAATAGAGTAACTTCCTGGCCCATCTGCATCAATTCTTCTGTCAGGTAATGTACCACTCGCTCCGTTCCACCATAAAGCTTTGGCGGTACTGCCTCATATAATGGTGAAATCTGCGCAATCTTCATACATCAATTTTTTCAACACAACTATTCAGGCGCAATCAATATGCCATAGTAATGGTCAATGAAGAGCCTGCAGGCGGATTTATTGATGAGGCTTAAAAGAAAAAAGCTCCCAAATTGGGAGCTTTCCTTTACCATTTATACAGGTAAGAATATTATTCGATAACAATAGCACCTTCCACCAAAACAGTAACCTTATTATTCAGTACTTCCACAAAACCACCCTGGATGTCATAGCTGGCTGTATGGTTTTGCTTATCACGCAATACCTTAAGGCGGCCTGATTTTAATGCACTAACCAGCGGGGCATGCTTGTCCAATACTTCAAATGATCCGCTGATGCCAGGCATTTGCACTCCATACACCTCACCACTGAATAATTTCTTGTCCGGTGTTAATATTTCTAAAGTCATGTTCTGATTCTGCTTTCTTGTTTTTGTAGATGATTCTATCTATGCTAACCATCCCTTTTGCCTGGGGATTATGTGATCCTGTAAAAACTGTTATTTCTTGAAGGATCAACTACAAACCACAAACTATAAACTATAAACTTTCTTATCCCTGAGCCTGGGCCATCAGCTTCTTCCCTTTTTCGATGGCATCATCTATTGAACCAACCAGGTTAAAGGCTGCTTCAGGGTATTCATCCACCTCACCGTCCATGATCATGTTGAAACCACGAATTGTTTCTTCAATGGGAACCAACACACCTTTCAAACCTGTAAAGGCTTCTGCCACGTGGAAAGGCTGAGATAAGAAACGCTGCACTTTCCTGGCGCGGGATACAGTCAGTTTATCTTCATCACTTAATTCATCCAATCCAAGGATGGCGATAATATCCTGCAATTCTTTATAACGCTGTAAGATCAGCTTCACACGGTTAGCACAGTTGTAATGCGCTTCACCTACTACAGATGGCATCAGGATACGTGAGGTAGAATCCAGGGGATCCACCGCAGGGTAAATACCAAGGTCAGCGATCTTACGAGATAATACCGTAGTAGCATCCAGGTGGGCAAACGTTGTAGCCGGGGCCGGATCGGTAAGGTCATCCGCAGGTACATATACCGCCTGTACGGAGGTAATTGAACCATTTTTAGTAGAAGTGATACGCTCCTGCATCAATCCCATTTCAGTCGCCAGTGTAGGTTGGTAACCTACCGCAGAAGGCATACGGCCTAACAGGGCCGAAACCTCAGAACCTGCCTGGGTAAAACGGAAGATATTGTCAACGAAGAAAAGGATATCACGGCCTTTACCAGTGCCATCACCATCACGATAGTATTCTGCAATGGTCAATCCGGAAAGTGCCACACGTGCACGGGCACCTGGGGGCTCATTCATCTGGCCGAATACGAAGGTAGCTTTTGATTCTGCCAGTTCATCCATGTTCACTTTGCTCAAATCCCATCCACCTTCTTCCATGCTATGCTTGAAAGCTTCACCATAGTTCATGATACCTGCTTCGATCATCTCACGCATCAGGTCATTTCCTTCACGGGTTCTTTCACCTACACCAGCAAATACAGATACACCAGCATATGCCTTGGCAATGTTGTTGATCAATTCCTGGATCAATACAGTCTTTCCTACACCCGCACCACCAAACAAACCGATCTTACCACCTTTGGAATAAGGCTCGATCAGGTCAATCACCTTGATACCTGTAAATAATACTTCAGTAGCTGTAGAAAGATTTTCAAAAGCTGGTGGCTTGGCGTGAATAGGGCGTCCATTCACTTTAGATACTGCAGGCAAACCATCAATTGGGTCACCGGTAACATTAAAGAGACGGCCTTTGATCTGGTCACTAGCTGGCATTTTTATAGCCGAACCTGTATCCACCACATCCACACCACGGGTAAGGCCTTCAGTACCATCCATGGCAATGGTGCGCACACTGTCTTCGCCAAGGTGGTTTTGCACCTCAAGCACCAGGGTATCACCATTATCCCTTTTAATTTCTAATGCATTATAAATTTCAGGAAGGCTGCCATGGAACTGAACATCCACAACGGCGCCAATGATTTGTTTTACCTTACCAACTTTTGCCATATATAGCTTTTAAAAGAAGATTTTTAAACTGAAAACCGAGTTAAAAAGAGATGGTTTTCAATTTCGGCTGCAAAGGTAAGGGCACACCGTTAATCTGCCAATACAATATAGAAGATAATAGCCTCGTATCATGGATTTTCCCAAGTTTTTGGCAATTAAGCTATATAAACATATAATATTATTTGTTCTTGCCCCTCGTTAATGGTCCATTCCTGAAAAATCGTAATCCGTCAATGGGGCATTGGCTGCATAACAAAGAGTAACCAGAAAAACATAAGGAAGCAGCTAAACTGTTCCAGGAATACCTACTTCAGGACCAAATGACTCCTTGAGCCCAACTTTCGACTAGTTTCCCCTTACCTGTTTCCAGCTCCTGGCTGGAATATTCCACACACATAATATTGATGACCCGGGGATATCCCATAGATATTCCAACCCTTATATCGTTGGAATATCTATGGGATATCTATGGCTCATCTATGGAATATCTTTGGTACATCTATAGCTGAAATAGGAGGTATTTATAGATATAGGCATGTTTAGCCCAGGCGATTATAGTTCATTTTTCAGTCTATACCCTTACAATACATCTAAAGTGAGCCAATTTCACACAATGGTAATTTCCATCCATTGCTGGTTTTAAAGAGCCGTGGAAATTTCAGAACTCAATCAGCCTATCTGGCTTTTTAGCGCATTTTCAATGGCAGCGCAGGGGATCATAATAGGCTTCTCTTCTATTGATATGTGTAATTGCTGGCCGGAAACCGTATAGCTGCCACTAATATTACCAAAAACATTAATGGAAAAGCTTCCATCTGTAGCGCTGCCTGAAAAACTACCACCTTGTTTTTCCACTGCAGTTTTAGCCCTGGAGAATACCTCCTCAGGGGTTCCTGTAAACCCTATAGAAAAATTACATTTTGACATACGTTCAAGTTTGAAACAGGTACAAATCTATAATTGGACCTTAAAATATTAACAATAACTACAAAAAGTTAATGATGAAATAAATGTGCCCTGCCTGGTTCATTTACATCTGCCAATCCCCAAAAATTCCCCAAATACCCCAAAAATTGCCCTACAGATGGGCTCCTTTGCAAGAATTGCTGAGCGCATTTCAAGGCATGTGGTTTGTACAACTCAACAATATGAAGAGATTATTAATATATGCCGCTATTCTTGGAAACCTGTTTGCCTCCTGCCAGAGCAATGGTGGAACCAAGGCAGATAATGATGACAACGAAGCAAAGTCTGCTGCACAGAAGAATGTGAGTAAAAGAGACCTGAGCATTAATCCCTCCAACTCCTACTCCAATCTTTTCCTGGACAGCCTCGATATGGAAAAATTTTTTAAGGATAAGGGTGTTAGCGATTCAGTAGCCCGCCGCATAAAAAGCTTTTATAATACCCGTAACTACCAGTTCGCATGGTTCAGTAAGGATGGGCTGACTGAACAGGCGCTTGGATTCTGGAATCTTCATGATTATGTGACCACCTATGACAATGATACCCTGTTGCGCGATAAGGCCCTTCAGAAAAGAATGGATGCTTTGGTAGCTGCCGAAGATCTTTCAGTTAGTGCAGGAAACAAATCTTTCATAAATACTGAATTAACACTGACCCAGCATTTCATCCTGTACATCCTGAACAATTTCGACAAAGGATACGTGAAGCGTAAGGAAATGGAGCGTTTCATTCCTTATAAGAAAGTGGACATTATGAGTGTGGCAGATTCATTGTTAAACAAAAAGCATAAGGACAATAAATATTTTGAAGACGTTAATGAACCTTACAAGCTATTAAAAGAGAAGCTGGGTCAATATTATAATATTGCCAAGGCAGGTGGATGGCCACAGGTTGTGGGAGTTAAAAAAACGCTGAAGCCAGGGTCTACAGATCCAGCCATCACCCTTATCAAAAAGCGCCTGCAAATTACAGGCGATATGGTTGGCCATGATACCAGCCGCGTATTTAACGATACACTGGAGAACGCTGTAAAAATCTACCAGTCGCGTATGGGATATACGCCTACCGGGCATATTTCTGCCGAATTAGTAAAGGATATGAATGTGCCTGTATTGAAAAGAGTGGAGCAGATACTGATGAATATGGGCCGTATGCGCTGGATGCCTACAACTCCATCAGGCCAACTGATCGTAGTGAATATTCCGGAGTTTGTATTGCATGTGTATGAGGGCAAACAGAAAGCATTCGATATGAATGTGGTAGTGGGTAAAGAAGGGCATAATACCATGATGTTCAGTGGGGATCTTAACCAGATCGTATTCAGTCCTTACTGGAATGTACCTCCAAGTATTGTAGAAAAAGAGATCCTTCCAAAACTAGCCTCCAATCCTGACTACCTGGCCAGCCAGAATATGGAGCAGGTAGGCACCGAGGACGGCTTGCCAAAGATCAGACAATTGCCGGGTGAAAAGAACTCTTTGGGAAGGGTGAAATTCCTCTTTCCCAATAGCTTCAATATTTATTTTCATGATACGCCCGCGAAAAGCTTGTTTGACAAGGACAAGAGAGCATACAGTCATGGATGCATACGCTTATCTGATCCTGAAAAAATGGCTAATTACCTATTAAAAGATAATCCTGAATGGACACCTGAAAGAATTAATGAGGCCATGTATAGCGGAACTGAGAAGTTCGTAAAACTCAAAAAGCCTGTACCCGTAGTTATCACTTATTATACATCATGGGTAGATGAAACTGGCAAGATCAATTTCAGGGATGACATTTACACGCACGATAACAAACTGGCAAGGAAAATGTTTACTACAGCTCTTTAAGGAAAAGGATAAAGTAATTGTAATTTTACATACGGGATACCATTAAAAAAATAATGGTATCCCGTATCTGTTATGCAAGCTCCTTTTACCAGGAGAATTCTGTTAATCTCTTTATTCTCTTTAACTGGGGTCATTACTTTATATGCCATTTTAAATTGCAGGACCAATACAAATAATGCTTCCCGGGAAGTAAGCAGGGACACTACCATCAACCCTGGCAACTCCTACTCCGACCTTTTTTTTGACAGCACTGTATTTGAGCAATTTTTACAAAAGATACAATGGCATGACTCACTTGAGAATGCCCTGCGTAATTTTTATAAAGGCCGAAATTTTGAGTATGCCTGGATCAATTCGGAGGGATTCAATGAGCAGGCATATAATTTTCAGAATTTACTAGCCGATTACATTAGCTATTCCGGAGACAGCTCGGTGTATAATCCTTTAGTCAATGAATTGCAGGATAGTGTGGACAGGAAATGGCCTGCTTACCTGGCTATTGACAGCAACCGGTTTGCCATGGAAATGGCTTTCAGTTCTTCTTTTCTAAGGTATGCACGGCGGGCCTACCAGGGCAATATAAGATTGCACCAGGATGATTTGAACTGGTTCATTCCAAGGAAACGTATCAATCCTTTGGCGTTGCTTGACTCTTTTGCCAATAAAAAAGATTCTTTATTCACAGAACCTGTTAACCTTCAATATGCCTTGTTGAAACAGAAATTATTACAATACTACCGGCTCCAGGCAGATTCGGGATTACCTATTATTCCTTTGCCCAAACTAGCATATAAGCAGGGCGATCAACTTCCAGCAGTTTTAGCCATCAAACGAAGGTTGCATTACCTGGGCGACTACGGCGCTGACACCACGCGGTTTTACTCCAAACAATTGCAAAAAGCTGTATCCGCGTTTCAAAAAAGACACGGATTAAAAAGCAATGGTATTGCCAATATCAAAACAGTGCAATATTTAAACATTCCAGTGGAAAATAGGATCCGCCAGATCCTGATCAACATGGAACGAATGCGCTGGGTGCCGGCCCAGTCTTCTGGTGATTTCATTATCGTGAACATTCCCCAGTTTTACCTGACTGTTTATGAAGATGGTCATCCATCTTTTGGGATGAACATTGTTGTAGGCACTACACAAAACCGAACTGTGATCTTTACAGGGACAATGAAATACGTTGTATTTGCCCCTTACTGGAACGTGCCACCAGGCATTTTGAAAAAAGAAGTGTTGCCTGCAATCAAACGCAATAGCCATTACATGTCTCAAAATCATATGGAATGGTACAATGGTGGAGTGCGCCAGGTACCAGGGCCCTGGAATGCCCTTGGAAAAGTAAAATTCATGTTTCCTAATAGCTTTAATATTTACCTGCACGACACTCCTTCAAAGCAGTTATTTGATCAAAGCACCAGGGCCTTCAGTCATGGCTGTATTCGCATACAGGAACCCGCGAAAATGGCGCAGTGGGTACTGCGCGACCAGTCTAAATGGACACCAGAAAAGATAGAAGAAGCTATGAACGGCAGCGAAGAACTATATGTAACATTGAAAAAACCTATTCCTGTATATGTAGGTTATTTCACAGCCTGGGTGGATGACAAAGGCGAATTGAACTTCAGGGATGATATCTATGGCCATGATGAAAAAATGGCACGTTATCTATTTACTAATTAAAAAAACCAAGCTTGCCTTTACATTTGCGGCATGGCCCCAATGGAATTAGTAGAAGTTAGTAGCCCTGCCCAAAAAAAGGCATTCCTGGAAGTGAACGTAAGCCTGAACAGGAATAATCCTAATTATATCAGGCCACTTGATAAGGATGTAAATGATGTTTTTGATCTATCAAAAAATAAAACCTTTCGATTTGGAGAAGCCACAAGGTGGTTATTGAAAAAAGACGATGTTTATATTGGCCGCATTGCGGCATTTACCAATAACAAATACAATAATAAAGGAGATGACGGCCCCGTGGGTGGCATTGGCTTTTTCGATTGCATACAAGACCAGGATGCGGCGGATATGCTTTTTGATGTAGCAAAGCATTGGCTGCTACAAAAAGGCATGGAAGCCATGGATGGTCCTATCAATTTCGGGGAAAGGGACAGGTGGTGGGGCCTGGTGATAGAAGGTTTCCAGGAGCCATTGTATTGCATGAATTACAACCCTCCTTATTACCAGGAATTGTTTGAAAACTACGGCTTCCGCGTTTACTTTAATCAAATATGCCTGGGCATGAATCCCAAACAACAGATGTCTGCCAAGGTACTGGAGCGTCATGCCCCCTATGACAATGATCCTGACTTTTCTGTACGGTGCATAGAAAAGAACAAGCTGGAAAAATATGCTATTGACTTTGCTACCGTATATAATGCTGCATGGGCAGGACATGGAGGCCTGAAGCAATTAAAGAAAGAACAGGTAATGCTGATGTTTAAGAAAATGAAGCCTGTAATGGATGAGCGGATTGTTTGGTTTGCCTATCATAAAGAAAATCCAATAGCCATATTTGTAAATCTGCCGGATCTTAACCAGTGGTTCAAATACCTGGATGGGAAATTCGACCTGTTCCACAAGCTTAAATTTCTTTGGGTGAAGCAAACAAAAGCTTGTAAAAAGTTTACAGGCCTGGTGTTTGGCATTGTGCCTGAATTCCAGGGTAAGGGAATAGATGCTTTTATCATTGGCGAGGCTTATAAGGATGTTATCAAACCTGATTTTCAATATACAGAATACGAGATGCAGTGGATAGGAGATTTCAATCCTAAAATGTTGAATGTAGGCCTGGGCCTGGGGGATGTATATCCCAGTAGAAAACTGGCCACCTACCGTTATTTATTTGACCGCACCAAAGAGTTTCACAGGCATCCCATCTTATCCTAAGACCAGGATAGGAAATTCAGGCTTTATTTGCCAATTCCTGCTATGCCCACCTGGATAGCAAAATATTCCACTGGTGCCCGGCCCTCAAGAAAACCATATGCAGGGTCAAGGCTTTTGCGGTCAACATACTTGATACGACTGCCACGGGTATAAGACAATCGCAGCAACAGCCGTGAAAGGTCTTTTTTGGAAAAGCGGATCATGACTCCTGTAGCCAGTCCCTTTACAAAACTGGCACTGATGGTGCCACCGAAGCTATAAGATTCAATACCTGCTATGGTTTCCAATGCATCCAGGTCTTCCTTAGTGTTGGAAATGTAAAAATCACCCCCGCCAAAAATGTCAAAGAAGGGAACCAAATCGGATGCTTTATCGGGCCGCAGTCGAACTACGGGGGCCAGATGAGCAATGCCATAGCTTGTTTTCAATCCTCCTGATTTAAATCTTCCATAATAGGTATACCCTATCTCCCCACCCAACCTGAGCACACTGCTTTTTTTAAATGGATTATATGCTGCCAGGATGGAAAGCCCGAAACCAAGGTTGAACATATTGTTGCGAATGGCTGGCTGCATTGCCCTGGATGGCATACCAATATTCAACGCTATTCCATTATCCTGGTCTGATGTTGGCTCATTGGATTGATCATTCCTTTTACTAGACGTATCATGACCAATTCTCAATGAATCTTTTACAGGAATATCCTGGCCATTGACCCTGGACCCAATGAAGAGTGAGGTTACTATTAACAGCAGTAGTATAGCACACTTTCTCATAATACAGCTATGAACCGTATGCTTAAGTTACGAATTTAAACCTTGATGAAAATTGCTGAACCTGGAACCAGGCAAAACATCATTGGTGAAAACTCTGACCTATAAATTGCAATGCATCTGTAATTCCTGTTCTCCAATAAGTCCAGGTATGGGCCCCGTCCCGCACCCTATATTCATGAGGTATATGCTTATCCACGAATGCAATATGCAACAGGGAATTGCCTTTGGTAAGAAAGTCATCATCCCCGCAATCGATCCAGAAACGCACCTTTTTCAGATCATCAGTGTTTCGGGATTCGATCATTTTCAATATGGAGTTTTTATACCAGGAGGCATTCAGCCTGGCCGCACCCTTCAAACCCCTGCCGAACAATTGTGCAAAGGTCCTGTCATAGCTTTCATCTCCCATGGTCTCAATAGCATTGTCATCAAAAACGGCCGCGCTTAAAGGTGCCGCAGCAGCAAATAGCTGGGGATATTTGATGGAGTAATTCAGTGTGCCATACCCGCCCATTGAAAGGCCTGCAATACCCCGGAATCTTTTTTCTGCCTTGATGCGATAGGCTTTTTCAACGGCTGGCATAAATTCCTTTATGAAAAAGTCTTCGTAATTCTCCTTTCCATCATAGGAATTGATATACCAACTGGAATCAGCATTAGGCATTACAATGATCATTGGTGGAATAACACCTTCGTAAATACCCTTATCGGCGTACCTGTTGATCTCTCCAAATTGAAGCCAGCCGGTATTATCATCGGTATAGCCATGTAATAAATACACCACTGGATAAGATCTCTGGGAGGTTTCATAATCAGCAGGCAGGTAGATAGTGTACTTCACCGGCCTGTTGAGAATAGCACTTTTAACTGATAATTGTTCTATGACCTTTCCTGCAGGCTGGCAAATGCCGGTAACGGAAAGTAAGACACATAATACAGCAAGGAATGGGAGTCTAAGCCTTTTCATACAGGGGTTGATTGTTGGATAAATTTACTTCCCCTTGAATTATTTCCCTTGATTAATTATGATATGCCTCCTAAAAAGACTTCTCCACATGCCTGGCGCCTGAATTCTTAAATCTTTGCACACCTGTGCCATCTGTGAAGCCATTCCTTTACCTTAGCAACCGAGGTTAGTATGGAAAAATTCATTGTTTCAGCCAGGAAATACCGCCCACAGACATTTGATACGGTAGTTGGGCAAGATCACATTACCACTACACTAAAGAACGCCATAAAATCAGGGCACCTGGCACATGCCTTTTTATTTTGTGGGCCCAGGGGTGTGGGTAAAACCACCTGTGCACGCATACTGGCCAAAACCATCAATTGTGAAAACCCGAGCAAAGATGGCGAGGCCTGCAATGAATGCCATTCCTGCCGTTCGTTCAATGAAGGCACTTCCATGAACATTCACGAGTTAGATGCCGCCAGCAACAACTCGGTGGAAGATATCAGGAGCCTGGTAGAACAGGTAAGGTTTGCACCGCAGGCAGGAAAATATAAAGTCTATATCATAGACGAGGTGCACATGCTTTCATCGGCAGCCTTCAATGCCTTTTTGAAAACCCTCGAAGAGCCACCCCCCTATGCAATATTTATATTAGCCACTACAGAGAAGCATAAGATATTGCCAACGATCCTAAGCAGGTGCCAGATCTTTGACTTCAAACGTATCACCCTGCAGGATACGGTGGATCACCTGGAAGGCATAGCCAATAAAGAACATATAAAAGCCGAGGAAACCGCGCTTCAGCTCATTTCTCAAAAGAGCGAAGGGTGTATGCGTGATGCCTTGAGTATCCTGGATAAGATAGTGAGCTTCACCAATGGTGAAGTAACCTATGAAAATACCATTGAACACCTGAATATCCTGGATGCAGACTATTATTTCAAGCTGGTAGATTGCATGCTGAACCAGGATCTGGCTGGTGCCATGTTGCTCTATGACGATATAGACAAAAAAGGATTTGAAGGGGATATGGTGCTGAATGGATTTGCAGAATTCATTCGTAACCTGCTTATTTGTAAAGATGAAAGGGTTGCCGGTTTACTGGAAGTAGTGGAAAGCTTCAGGCTACGATACGCTGAAACTGCCAAAAGAACTGATGCAGGATACCTTGTCAGTGCTTTAAATATCCTGAATGAAGCCGAGATCAACTTCAGGTCGGCCCGAAACAAAAGGCTGCATGTGGAGCTGGCATTGATCAAACTTTGCTACCTGCAGCAAGCCATTGAAGTAACCAGTACTGGCGGTGGAATTGATAAAAAAAAAGTAACGGAAGGACCTAAGTCAGTTGCTTTCAGGAATATTACCCCTATTGCGCAAACATTTCCTGCAAACCCTCACCGGGAAGAAGCGCCTGTTAAGGTCAAAAAGACCGAAGCCAGGCTTATAATAGAAACAACCCCCACTCCACCGGTTGCCTTAGTAGAAGAGAAAAAAGAAGTGTATAAAGCACCGGTTGAAACAAAGGCCCCGGTTGAAGTTCAAAAGCCAGCCTCTGTGCCTGCTAATGGAAAAAAGCTCTCTTCTCTCAACGCACTGCGTCAAAAGATAGGGAATAACAGTGGTTTAGAAGTATTGGTCGATAAACCGTTGGAAGCAATTGCACTCAAGGAAGCATGGGACCAGTTCATTGTTAATTTAAAGGAATTAAAGAACCCTGCCTGGCAGAGTTTTGAAATAGCGAGGTTAAATATCAAGGATGACAACAGCTTTGAAGCCATTGTTACCAATAATATCAACCAGAAGTTCCTGGAACTTGAAAGAAATAAAGCCTGCGAATTCCTGCAATCAAGATTGCAAAACAAACAATTGCAATTCATTATTGTACTGGAAGAGGGTACCATAGAGCATATAGAAACTGAAAGGCCTTTGAGTTCAAAAGAGCAATACCAATTGATCATTGAGCAGTACCCATTGGTAAAAGAATTGAGAGATCGCCTGAGGCTGGAACTGGACTACTAGTTATTTCTGCTTCAATCCCTGTCTTATTTAACAAGGCCTTCACCGAATTTGCCATTCTTATAACATTTGGCGTGTTCAACTTTGCTGTCAGATAGGTGTACTTATGCAGCATCGCCAAATTTTTCAAACCAGCACATCCACCCGCTGGAGGCGCTTCAAATGGAGCAGCAGAGTATTATTTCTTTTTATTGGGATGGCTTTCCTGGCCATCATCATTTGGTTCATTACAGAAAAACTTCCCAACCTTCCTCAACTCAGTTCCTACAAACAAGCTTTAAGCTCACAGCAAAACTTCCTGTCACGCAATAGCCAGCTTGCCAAAAAATATAAGGGTTATAGGCAGTTTATCAACCAAAAGGAACTAACCAATAAAGCACCGTATAAGACCAGGACATCTCCCGGTTACAGGAATATTATCAATACCAATATGCCTTGCGGTATTCGTTCGGCTTTTTATGTTACCTGGAACAAGCAATCGTTGATCTCTCTTCAACGCAATATTCATAAGCTGAACCTGGTGATACCAGAGTGGTTGTTCATCAACCCAAAAGCAGATACCATTTACTCCACCATTGATCCGGCAGGGCTGGCTGTAATGAAAAATGCAGGAGTGAATATTATGCCCATGTTGTCTAACTTCTACGATAAGGACAAAAGTTTTCATGGAGAAGCCGTACACCGCATCATCAACAATAAGGCGAAAAGAGAAAGATTGATCAGTGACCTTATTAAAATATTAGAGAAGAACCAGTTTAGCGGTGTTAATGTAGACCTGGAGGAATTGAAAGAAACAACAGATGAAGCCTTTGTTTCCTTCCAAAAAGAATTATATGAAAAGCTGCATGCCAGGAAACTTTTGGTGACGCAGGATGTGATACCATTCAACGAAGACTATAATTATGAGGCCCTGGCCATGCATAACGATTTCCTGTTTGTAATGGCTTATGATGAATATTCATCAGGTACTAAGCCTGGACCCATTGCAGAACAAAAATGGATAGAGGCCGCTATGGACCAAGCACTGAAGAAGATCCCCGCACAAAAGGTTGTGTTGGGATTGGCTGCCTATGGATATGACTGGCCCGTAGAAAAGGAAACTGATCCCGCAGATGTAGCTATTCTAACCTACCAGGATGCTTTAAGTTCAGCAAAGGAAGCGCAGGCAAAGATCCGTTTTGATAATGACACTTATAATCTCAGTTACTCTTATTATGATGATGAGAACATATTGCATGAAGCCTATTTTACCGATGCTGCTACTACCTTCAATGCGATGCGTTTCGCCACTGAAACTGAGCTGGCCGGGGTAGCTCTTTGGCGCCTGGGGTCGGAGGATGACCGCATCTGGCAATTTTATAATAAAAACCTTTCCGCGGACTCCATTCAACACTTTGATTATAATGTATTTTCCCAGATCCAATCTACGGACAATGTTACCTACTCGGGGTTTGGCGAAGTATTGGATGTGTTGGCCATGCCCAAAAAAGGAAACATACAAACCTCTATAGATTCCACCGACTTACTTATTTCGGAGGAGAATTATGATAACCTGCCCAGCTCATTTATGGCGAAGAAGTTTGGATGGAATGGCAGCGACACTACACGTAATAAGAAAAAGCTGGTATTGACATTTGATGACGGTCCGGATCCTAACTGGACGCCAAAGATCCTGGATGTACTTTCAGAAAAACATGTACCCGCCTCATTCTTTATCGTAGGCATGAATGGAGAGAACAACATCCCTCTACTTAAAAGGATTTACCATGAAGGCCATGAAATTGGAGACCACACATTTACCCATCCTAACATAGCTGAAGTAAGCCATAGGCGAGCTGTGATTGAAATGGAATCAACCCGGTTACTGATCGAATGTGTTACTGGTCATTCTACTGTTTTATTCAGGGCACCTTATAACGCAGACTTTACCCCGGAAAAACTGGACGAGTTAATTCCAGTAGCTATAGCCCGAACTAAAAACTACCTCGATGTAGGTGAATCTATAGATCCACTTGACTGGGAGCCTG
>JAEZLJ010000063.1 GCA_023415275.1 Bacteroidota bacterium | reverse complement strand
CTGGGAAGCTGCACCATGAAGCTGAATGCTGCCAGTGAAATGATTCCTTTGAGCTGGACACATTGGAGCAAAATGCATCCATTTGCCCCGGTAGACCAGGTACAGGGCTACAGCTTTATTGTAAAGGAATTGAGCCGCTATCTATGCGAGATCACCGCTTTTGATGCCTGCAGCCTGCAACCTAACAGTGGCGCACAGGGTGAATATGCGGGACTGCTTACTATAAAGGCCTTCCATGAAGCTAACGGTGAAGCGCATAGGGATGTGATGCTGATACCCATTTCCGCACATGGAACCAATCCTGCATCTGCCGTAATGAGCGGAATGAAGGTAGTAGTAGTGAAAGCGCTGGAGAATGGATACATTGATGTGGAAGACCTGAAGGTAAAGGCCGACCAATACGCAGCCAACCTGGCGGGTATCATGATCACTTATCCTTCCACTTATGGCGTGTACGAAGAAACCGTAACCGAGATCACAAAGATTGTTCACCAGCACGGTGGACAGGTATATATGGATGGTGCCAATATGAATGCCCAGGTTGGTTTGACTGCCCCCGGCCTGATAGGCGCTGATGTATGCCACTTGAATCTTCATAAGACCTTTGCCATTCCTCATGGTGGTGGTGGTCCCGGTATGGGCCCAATTTGTGTAAAGAAACATTTGGCTCCATATCTTCCAGCCCATGTGACCATGGCAAATGGAGCACAAAATGGTTCACCAGCCAAAGCCGGTCATGCAGTATCTGCCGCGCAATACGGATCTGCATCTATTCTTTTGATCTCCTATGCCTACATACGTATGCTGGGAAAAGATGGAGTGAAGATGGCGACAGAATATGCCATCCTGAATGCCAACTATATGCTGGCCAGGTTAAAAGACCAGTTTGACATTCTTTATACTAATCATTTTGGCGCCTGTGCGCATGAATTTATAGTGGATTTGAGGCCTTTTAAGAAATCGGCAGAGATCGAGGCTGTAGATGTAGCCAAGCGATTGATGGATTATGGTTTCCATGCACCTACCCTTTCATTCCCTGTTCCAGGTACTATCATGATAGAGCCAACAGAAAGCGAGGATAAAGCTGAATTGGACCGTTTCTGTGATTCACTGTTAAGCATTCGCCGCGAAATAGCATTGATTGAAGAAAACCAGATAGACAAGAAGGACAACCCACTGCGCAATGCCCCGCATACCATGTTCACAGTATGTTCCGACGAATGGAAAAAACCTTATTCAAGGGAGATGGCTGCATTCCCACTGAAAGAGATCAAAGAGAATAAATTCTGGCCTTCAGTGTCAAGGGTGAACGATACCTATGGTGACAGGAACCTGATATGCGTATGCCCTCCAACAGAGGAGTATGCAGTACAGGTGTAAGAACATAGTTTGTATAAATGAAAATTGCCTTCTTAACAGAAGGCAATTTTTTTTGTGAGAGATTTTATATGTTCCTGCCTTTACACTTGTTGCAGGTACTGGTTATACACATATCCTTCCACTCCTTTATCAGTTTTGATCAGGCTCCATTGGTCATTTGCCTGGCTTTGCACGGTTACAATCTCGTTATGGGCGGCCTTACCCACTATTGGCTGGTCTGTGCCAGGACCTTTACGTATATTAAGATTTGATGACTCTGTAATGACCTTGGCCTTTGATCCCGCAGCTGCTTCTGCTACATTTACATCAAGCACCACATCGCCGGAACGGAAATCAGGATCCAGCTTGTTGTATATATTCCAAAGATTATCTTTTACCTGGCCGCTGGGAGCTTGTCCATCAATATAGAGAACATTATTCTCTTCTCTAACCTGAAGGTTGGTTACCCCTGCGCTTTTTGCAGCATTGATTAGCTCTGCATATTTTTCCTGAACTGCCATAACACTGTATTTTATTTGACGGTGAGATTATTGTTTACTTTTTTAGGATTCAAGCTATTGATTGATTGCATAAGCTTGGGAAGCTTACTTCTTTCAATAGTACCGGTTAATGTTACCTCGCCATTATTCACGGTGGCCATAACACCAGGATAGTCCTTTGTAGCATCTCTTAAACCAGTTTCCAGGTTGGAATCAGGACTTACCGTAACAGGAGGAGCAGGAGGCATTACCGTAATATTGTTCACTACCGATTTAACTCCTTTCACATCTTTAGCTGCCTGCTCTGCAGAAGTCCGGCATGTTTCGTCAGGGCAGTCTCCAGATAAGGTAACTACTCCATCTGTTACGGATGTCGTTACATGATTCAGTCGGCTATCGGCCTGCACTTTTTCATTTAGAGAGGCCTGGATGTCACTGTCCTTTGGCTTTCCTTTACAAGAAGTCAGTTGCATGCTTATGGACAAGAGGGCACCCATAAACAAAAGTTTTGCATGGCTTTTTTTCATTGTTTATATTTTGTGTTTAGAAAATGAAAAGCTTTTAAAATGCTGAGTTTGGATTTAATATCCACCACCCCCTAAGACACGGCCCAGCAAACCACCGGCACTACCCAGCCCCCTGCCACCGCTTAACATACCGATGAGTGAGTCCAGTCCTCCACCACCTCCTAAAAGGCCACCCAGGTTGCCACCCAAGGCACCACCTAAGGCGCCACCCAGACCCCCGGTGGACCTGGTACCACTCATACTTCTTGAAAAAATGCGGGACAGTATGTAGGGGGCAGCTAAGCTGACCAAACCTTTTAATAATGAACTGCTGTTGATACCTGCATTTTCCAATTTGCTCCCAATACCTGACCCATTCAAAAGTTGCTGAGGGTCGTTGGCGGTGCTTTCGATATTTGCATTGGAAGCTTTATCTGCAAATTGATCCAATAAGGAAAACTGGTGTTGATCAACGCCAAGGTATTCGGCAATTTTGGAAATGCTTTCATTTTCCTCTTCGCTGTAATCATTGTCTGATTTGGCAAATGTGATCAGGTCTGCAATGAGAGAGAACTTTAAATTACTATTCTTCAGCACCTCAAGATTTTTGGTTAACTCATCACCCTTGAGGTCAGTAGCTGCTCTTTGCACCGTAGCTGTTTGTTCTTCGTTTAAGCCTGCAGCCTCACATAAACCTGACACATAGGCTAATTCTTCTTCTGAGGCCTGCCGGTCGGCTGTGGCAATGGAAGCAATGGCTCCCAGGTAAGCTACTTTTTCACTATCAGTGTGGCCTTCTAAAATACTGTTGCTTCCTTCCATGAATTAATTTTTGAGTTGGGTATAAATATTATGCCAGAGCAGAGCTGACAGAAAGTATTTTCACAAGGCCAGGTAAAGGAAATTGTAATTAATTTAAGGTATAACTTTTTTCAATGCAGTTTGGTAAGCTCAGGATGTTTTTCTATTTCAATGGTATTATTGCCGGGTTCCTCCTGCTGTATTACTCTCCCTGGATGTTTAGTAAGGTGACTACTGCTAAAGTAGTAACACCTTTTGAAGTGACAACTATCCAATTACAGTATGAGGCTAACGGTAAGCTTTACACTAGCGGCCACATGCGTAATGATATTCCTTTTCAACAAAGAACTGTCCGCATACGCTATCTTACATTTCATCCTGCAAGCAGCAGGGTAGATTCATTCATGGGCATGTGGGCGGAACCTTTAGCCTGGTGGAGTGTTTTGCTTGTGGCTTCGGCCATGTTATTATTGATGCCTAATGCAGTTTTTTCTAAAGGAACCATTTTTCATATACATAAGAAATTTCCCTGGATCTCTATGGATGAGTTCTTTCCTTACCATGGATATTACAAGAGGCCACCACAGGCAGATGAAAAAGACAGGTCCGCACCTGCAAATAGAAGTATATCCAAACCAGGATCAAACCGTAGGTTAAAAAGCAACATTTAATAAGTATGTGGTTTACATCATATTTAATTGATTGATAACCATTAAACCACATGAAGCAGTTGAGTTAATCAAAAATTTGATCTATTTTGTTGAAGTACCGATACTTACAACCAGCCACCTTATGGAAATTTTTTATCAAAAGATCCAGTATCTGCATGAGAAGTTACGCCTTGCTGATATGATGAGAACCATGGATCCCATTCTGCAATATCCTTTTCAACTGCTCTCCCGCATCAAGGTATTAGGTTCTGATAATGAAATGAGTGAGTATGAAAAACGGAAGCTAGCTGTTTTCAATCAACTTAATTTCTTCCAGTTACTCACCGGCACCCTTTTGCCTGTACTTGGAATGATGCATGCAGACAAGCTACCTGCTTCTGCCTGGATCATTGCCTGCCTGCCCGCCCTTACAAGCGTAGTGGTTTTATTCATGAATTACATACACAGGTATGACAGTGCCTTGCTTACCTACTTCCTGGCATACCCGTTTTTTACCTGTATAGTGTACCTGAATGGCATGAATGCGGG
Source organism: Bacteroidota bacterium (assembly GCA_023415275.1). Taxonomy (GTDB): domain Bacteria; phylum Bacteroidota; class Bacteroidia; order Chitinophagales; family Chitinophagaceae; genus Flavisolibacter. Next base: position 20,796 of record JAEZLJ010000063.1, on the reverse strand, counting down.
GCTAGAACTTCATTTTATACTATTCGGCATTTTATCCGTATTCTTTCTGCAGGATATTGGATACATGTTATTTACTGTGGCCTTTTCCATGGTCAGCTACTTTATTTTATCTGTTATTTTAAAAGACTTTATTTACCAGGTAGAATTGGAAAATAAGGTGCTTTATCTCTGTAACCAGGCTATTGCTATTGTATTTATATTTTATGGCTTGTACCTGGTGAAAAGAGAAAATACAGAATACCAGTTGAGGCTGGTAAAACAAAATGATACGCTTCAAAAGAAGAACCAGGAGATCAGGAATCAAAAGCAGATCATTGCCGATAAGGCCAGGCTGTTGCAGATGCAAAAGAAAGAACTGACGAAGTTGGATGCATTAAAGAACCGTTTATTCAGCGTCATCTCGCATGACCTTAAGTCGCCCATGTATGCCATGCGTAACCTGTTTCAAAACATGCATCATTATGACCTTCCTGCAGAGGAAGTAAAATCTATGGTGCCAGATGTATTGAATGATTTGAATTACACCATTGGGTTAATGGAGAATTTACTGCAATGGTCAAAGTCGCAAATGCAATCTGATGCCGTTCGCGCCCAGGAAATAGATCTTTCCCTTTTGATCAATGATGTAATAAAAGTTTTGCGTTTGCAGGCTGAAGCCAAGGATGTGAAAATAGAAAACACTGTATCGGATGCCACCCATGTGTATGCGGATAGGGATATGATCAACCTGGTGCTACGCAACCTGCTGTCAAATGCTATCAAATTCACGCCTGCAAAAGGAAGGATATCCATTGGTATTCACCAGCACAATTATTTTGTTGAGGTGTTTGTGCAGGATTCCGGTCAGGGCATTACGAAAGAAGCTATAAAAAAGATCAATGAAAATAACTTCTATACCACCAAGGGCACTGCCAGTGAATCAGGCACAGGACTAGGCTTGATGCTGTGCAAGGAATTCCTGGCAAAGCATGGAGGAAAGATGCACATTGAAAGTGAGCCAGGCCAGGGAAGCACCTTTTCTTTTACCCTACCGCTATCAGGATAAAACTGAACTTATTATAACGTAAAGTTTAGACCTGCTTTTTGGCAATGTTTAGAACAGCCATGGTAAGCCGGCTGATGCAGACCAACTTCTCTTGCTCATCCATGATCTCAATTTGCCAAACCTGGGTGGAAGCACCCAAATGCAACGGGGATGCTTTGCCTGATACCCTGCCACTCCTTGCCGGCCTGATGTGGTTGGCATTGATATCCAATCCCACACAATACTTCAAGGCCGGATCAATCACCAAATTAGCAGCAATACTTCCAAGCGTTTCCGCCAGGGCTACAGAGGCACCGCCATGGAGAATACCCATCGGCTGAACAGTGCGATGGTCTACAGGCATGGAGCCTGAGAGATGAGCAGGACCGAGTTCTTCTATAACAATGCCAAGATGTTCTACCATAGTTCCCACTCCTCTTTGTTGCACACTTTCAAGTGTATGGTTCTGAAACCAGATGGACATAGTTTTGTTTATAGACTAAATTAATTGTTTTGAAATGGAGCTAAACAGAATTCAATAATAAATCACTAAAAGCTAATTCTGATCATACTGGCTTAATTGATCCGCTCTAAATATTAGTGAGCCATTCCCAGTATACAGGATATGATCAGTAAACTCATCCTTCAGTTTCACTTATTGCATACCGTTATAATAGTAACTAAAGCCAGTTAATATAAAGCCTATAAAAAGTTTCTTCATACTATAGAATACAGATGGCAAGGAAATTGTAATTATTAGAAGATTAACTAATAAAAAAAGGAGGATTATTATGGGCGTAAACTTAAAGCCAGAGCACAGAGAAGGCAGGGTAGCAAGAGCAATAGAAGAGCAAACGGCAAAATTGCCCTCAGATATTTTTCTTTGGGTAGGTTTGGGTTTTATGGCAGCTTCTGCTGTGTTACAAATTGCAGGGAGGAAAAAAGAAAGTAATTTCATTGGTCACTGGCCAACAAATATTTTATTGATGGGCCTTTACAATAAGCTTGTTAAACTGGAAGGCCACGATTAACAAAAGAATTTAGACAGAAGACTATGCAAAAAGCATTTTGATGCCTTTGTATAAAAAAAGACACAACCCTAATTTGTGTCTTTTTTTATTTCATCTTGCTGCAATCAATATCGAAACATGGAAGCATGATGTAGTATGATCAGTTTATAGAGGTCCTGTAATTGATATCTATATCTTCCCGGTGCAATGGCCGCACAAACTGGAAGTAATCAAAAATAACCAGGTAGGTAATGTATCCCATTATTGCCCCTGTAGTGTTCAGGAACACATCATCTATGTCTGTGCTCCGATAACTGGTGATCAACTGCAGTAACTCTATTCCAATAGAAAAGCACATACAAAAGAATGTGACCCTAAAAAACCCAAACATCTTTCTGTAGAGGAGCGGCAGGTAAATGCCAAGAGGAAAGAGCATGACCATGTTGCCCAACACCTGGCGGTTGGTAATCCTGTAAATTTTAAAGACCTTAAAAAGCTGCAAGTTGACCCTGTGATTTTTCTCTACCCTTACCATCATTTTATGCCACCAATCATGCATGGATACTTCCCTGAAAAGAATAAAATACCCTGTAAGGGTCAATACCATGAATATATATACATAGAAACTCGACTTCACACCCACCTCTACCATTGAAACTGGTTTGCTTTTAAGGAGGTCGTATAATATCCATGTATAGAGCAGTAATACTGTTACTGAAAAGATCAGAATCCTAAGCATGGAAGTATGCGCATAATAACTGGCATAGTGATCGTGTAAATAGAAACCGGTGAGCAGGAGCACCGGGAAAATGATCAGTAAGTTTCTTATGTGAGCAGTCATGGTGGTATGCAAGTATAAGAAATGGACTGCAAATTTCCACCTGGAATTTACCGGCCATAGGGCATTTAGGGCTTCATGGCGGGTGCTATATCCAGGTCTTTTATCTGCTGTTTGTAAGCAGCAGGAAGAATCAATGATTTGAGGAACCAGTCCAGCTTGATCTTTTTTGTCAATTGATAAATGGGGATGATTGGCTTGATGAGCGAAATGCCTGAATAATGCAAGAGCGTTTTTACCTGTTTGGGAGCCACCAGCTTTTGAGCCTCTTTCAGCAGGAAATACCTTACAGGGCCCAGGTGCTTCCTGTATTGCCTGAAAAGGTCCACGGTATAAGGTGTGTGATCAAGGTTGTATTCCAAATGTTTCCATCTTTTTTGCAGCCATTCATTATAAGTAGCGGGCAGCTTGGAAAGGTTCATCCGTTCGCCTACCCTATGGAAAACATCAAAAACGTCCTGTTTTTCTGTATCAGTAAGTTTTCTTTCCAGCAGTTCATAAGAAGCGATGGAATAATGGATCAACATAAAAAGAACATCCCTATAGGCCCAGTCAGGAATAGGCTCCCCTCTTTTAGCTTCCAAAGAATTATGAATGTTGGTTATGGTGTCTATTGTTTTAAAGGCTGCTTCCTTGTCTTCAAAAACAATTCTGCGAGCATAGGATACAGTGGAAAAAAGCCGTCCTAAAGGATCGGAAGGTAGTTTGCCGGTGAAATAAAGCCAATCTACAGCCTTATTCAGGGCAAATTCTGCCGCCGCACCAGCAAAGATGAACAAAATGGTATCTCCCTTACCCCATATCTGGCGCACAATAGATTGAGAGGGAACAAATGATTCCATATTGTAAGTAACAAATTAGTTTGAAGAGAATTGCATAAATTATAAACTACCAGGCTTATGGTATCAGTGCTGTACTACATTCTTGTGTTCATCTGTCACACCATTACTCATATCAAGAATAGCCTGAGCTACGTGTAAAAGATCCCGGTATAACGTAGGCTTCCGGAAAAAGGTACATTTATAATTCTGGCAAAAGCGGACATCCTCTTCCCGTGAGGAGGTGGTGAAAACCATGACAGGAATGTGCTTAAATTCCTCCTCATTTTTCATCCAGGCAAGAACTTCCTTGCCATCCATCAAAGGCATATTCAGGTCAAGTATGACCACACTGGGATGGTTGTCAGCATATTGCCCCTGGAGCAAAGTAAGTACTTCACTACCATTCCGGGCATTGACTATCTGGTATTTATCGGTTAATTGTTCGAGGGCATCTACAAGGCTTTCAAAATCATCAAGGTCATCTTCCGCATACAATAAAACCGGTTTGTTGGGAAAACTCATAATATTCAATAGGGTTAAGCTTGTTTTATTAGGGTAACAAAGGAAAAGATTGTGCCATATACTACCTGAGGCCGCCCTTAACTGAGTTTTAACTATCCGGTATCACTTGCATGTCATGTTTTCTTTTTCTACATTAGTAGAAAACTATCCCATGAAACCAACTTCTATACTTATAGCTTCTATCTTCCTTGTTTTTAGCTGTAAAAATGCAGAGCAGGCTCCACAGGAAGCCAAAGTTGCCGCTGCCTCCACTACTATTCCTTCTACAAATAAACCAGCAGCTGATTCTACTAGCATGCAACAGGCATGGGAGGCCTATACCCAACCTGGGGAGATGCATAAAATGATCAGTTCCTGGAACGGCACCTGGTCCGGAGATGTTATCATGTGGGAAACTGCCAGTGCACCACCTGTAAAAAGCAATGCAACCATAACCAATAAAATGGTTTTAGGAGGCCGTTACCAGCAATCTTCTTTTAAAGGCAGTTACCAGGGAAAATCTTTTGAAGGCATCAGTACGCTTGCTTATGATAATTCAAGGAAACTATTTTTATCATCGTGGATAGATAATATGGGTACAGGGATTATGAATGCTGAAGGTCCCTGGGATCCAGCCAGTAAGTCCATCACATTAAGGGGAACCATGACAGATCCAGTTACCGGGAAGCTTTTGAATACTAAAGAGATCTTTAAACCAATAGATAACAACTACCAGGTGATGGAAATGTATGTGTCAGGACCTGATGGAAAAGAATTTAAAACAATGGAAATAAAGTACACCAGGAAGAACCAACAGTAATTACACTTCCCAAAAAGTATCATTCGGCAGAAACAGTAATATTTACTCCAGTAATAATGTTAAGTGCAGGATCACTCTCCCGGGTGGTAAGTTTTGACTGCATGCTTTACAATATCTTCCTGGTAAAAGTTAACCTCCTTAAATTTTCCATCAATGAATCCTACTGCCTGGTCTGTAAAATGTTCAGAACCGGGAATAAAAGATTCGCCACCTGTCATGATAGTTCTTGCTTTTAGTTTTTTACCAAATTCCACGGCGGCAATAAAGCTGTTGCCTGAAACTCCATAACGTTTAATGGTACCAGGTAATCTATAGCTGTTGAAAGAAGGTAATGATCCCCAGGTAGCAGATGCCAGGCCTACCGGCAGGCTCCATTTATTGTCGTCGAAATTATTATTGGTGCTTTTTTCATTTCGCTGGTAGCGGTTGATGTCTCCCCAGGCTATATGCCAGTTGCCATACCTGCTTTCCAGATCCTTCAGGGCTTTTTGAAGTAATTCCAATTTTTTGGAAGGAGGCACTTCCTTAACTATCCAATTAAAACTGGCAATGGCATTGGTGGCATCTCTATCTGTTGTGGGTGCTGGCACCAATGCACCCAGGTTGGTGGCCCACTCAACAGCCAATGTAGTAGCGATTGAGCTGGATGAAGCATTACGATCCCAACCCTTTAAGAGTTCTATGGCTTCCTGCAGCTTCTTTTTTGAACTATCCTGTTCGGGCATTGCATCATAAGCTTTAAATAAGGGAGGCAGTAATAATTCAAAAGCTGAAAGGTAATGGCTATACCCGATGTTGATGATCTTGTCAAGAGTGATATCTTTTGCATCATTCAGCAACCTGGCCGCGTTGAGTGCCCTGGCATTTTGACCATCTGGTGCCATGTATTCCGGGTAATCCTTTTTGCGGGGACTGCTTACACCGGCAGATGTAAAGGGTGTGGAATTACAGTTTTGGATATATCCGCTGGCAGGATTAATGACTTGTACTATCTCGCTCAGTTTATGAACACCTTTCCATTCTGTAGCCGAAGTAGTTCCGTCCACAGGCAGTTGCCAGTCAACCTTGGGATCACGTATGGGAACAAAATTGCCATGCCAATAAGCGATGTTCTTTTGATCGTCTGCATAAACAGTATTATTAGAATTGTTGGACCGGAGCTCCATAATGGTTTTAAACTCTTTAAAGCTCTTAGCTTTAGTACGCAACCATGATTGTTCAAGTGCTTCCAGTGACCTGTTTCTTTCCTTAAGGCTTAACCAGTTGTTTTCCCTGCTGCCAAGCACAGGCCCATGATGTGTGTAATAAGCTGTAAACTTTCTTTCTGCCATCCCGTTATCATTCTTGTAGCGCATAACTATGGGCTTTGCAATCACCGGCTTTTGCTGGCCATTGTATTCATAAAATATTTCATTGCCCTTATGGACTATTTTTTCTCGGTAAAGGTCCGCCACATCTGCATAACTGGACGTATGCATCCAACCACAGTGCTCATTGAATCCCTGGTAAATAAAAAAGTTACCCCAGGTGGCTGCTCCATACACATTCAATCCTTCATCACTGATCATGTGGGCTTCTGTTCTGTAATAAAAAGTAACATGGGGATTTATATAAAGTATAGAATTCCTAGATGCAGTTTTAGATGGAGCAATGGCAAACCCGTTAGACCCGGTAAGAGGTAGTTGAGAAAAATCAGAGTATGAAGGGATCTTGCCCATAGACTTATCATCAGCAGATGCATAAAGGTTACGGGTATCCCGTAGCTTGATACCACCCATCTGAGTGGCAGAAATACTTCCATCGGTGTACATTAACGGAAACCAGGGCTCAAATCTTTTAAACACAGCCGGCTTTACTTCCGGATGCAGTGCCAGGTAGTAATTAATGCCATTGGCAAAGGCTTGCAAAAGCTTTTTCAACCATTGCGGGCTGCGGACATAATCTGATTTTGCAGCCAATGTATCGTAGATCATCTGCATTTGCAGGTCGCCAAATACCTGTTGCTCACCATCTACTTCAGCCAGTCTTCCGAAGACCTCCAAATAATTCCTTTCCACCCTGGAGAAGTTTTGATCGCATTGTGTGTACATCAACCCAAACACTGCATCCGCATCTGATTTTCCATGAATATGGGGTATGCCCCAGTTGTCTATAGTAATGGTGACCTTTTTGGCCTGTTCCTTAAAAAGATTGATCTCGGCAGGAGAAAAGGTTTGACCTAAGGCAACTCCAGGTAGAAAAAATAATAGCAGGAAGTATTTCATAGGCACAATTTAATTCATGGGCCTCTATGAAAAAATAATAGCCTTCTATAAATTCCGCAACTGTATTGATAGGAAAAGAGAGTCCCTTTGATTCAGGATAAAGCTATTAGGCTCAAACGCGGGAGCAGCGGCAAATGGCAATTGATTACGTGAAGCACCATACCCTTCTTTAGGTATGCCCAGCCAATTCTTATCCAGCTTATTATTCTCATTCACATCATGAAAAATGAATAGGGCATACTTACCTTTTGGTATATCCAGGAAAGTGATCTGCGCCTTTTTATCCACTATAGAAACCGCCTTGCATTGAAAGGCGTCCATTTTTGCAAAGGACGCAGCATTGATAAAAAGACATGCTCTGCACACTCCCTGGTTACTGGAAAGCCTGGAAACACTGGCAATGACCTTGTTCTGCGCTTGCAGGGTCACGGCGCTACAGAGGAATGATATGGATAATACAATAAGTTTCACCTGTATATAACAGGTTCAAAGAAAGTAATTATTGGCCAACTCCACAAAGGAACAACGCCCTTAAAAATGTTAAAGAAGATGATGTTTTAAATAATCATCCATAGAAATTGTCCCACTCCCCTTTCTTAAAACATAGACCAACAGGCCAAGTACTATTAAAGACAGAATAATGTCTGAACCCATATCATTTATTTCATGAACGGGCAAAATGAAGAAAAGAGCACCTAACAAGACTGGCACCTGGATAAGTGCAGCCATACGGGTGAATAATCCAATTATGATAAAGACTCCACCAAAGAGGTGTGCAAATGTTACATACGCAGTTAAAAAACCAACCCAGCCTGAGAACCGGCTGGTAAGTATCAGGTCTTTCAATTGTTGTGCATGACTGATAAAGAAAATACCTTTTGCAATCAGGATAATACCCAGGATGATCCTGGCTATCAGTAAAATAAATGATGGATAGGAATGTCTCCACCTTGAAATCCTAGTGGTAATATTCATGATCATCTATTTTATTCCAAAGTTATTAAATAGCCCTGAATCTGTTGCCAGTTCTGTATTACAGGCAAATCAAGTGCTGAGGTTTAACTGGCTGAATGCCTTCAATCAAAACTCAACCATTGAAAGGAAAAGAAGCATTAAAAACCAATGATTGAGTATAGTCAGCAATATCCATGATAACCCTCATTACTTTTTATCTTTCAATGGATCAAATTAGATAAACGCTTTGAAATGATCGCAACAAAAAAACAATCCTGTTTATTTCCGTTGTTTTCCTGGTATGCAAAGGGCATGCTTATGCGCAGGAACAGCTGGAACCAAGCTTTCATTTTCATATGCCTGTTGGAATTCATATCATGAATTCAGCTTTAGACCTTATACTGTAAATTATATGGCAGGCTTATCTATGATGCATAAACTGAATGGAAGCAATCTGTGTTTCGATTGGGGTTTTACGGCAGCCATTAGCCCCGCAAAGGATAAATACGAGGATGGCCAGGCAGGAAATTTATTTCAACCACCCAACACAGGTTCCGAGATAGTAACACTATATGCCGGCCTTGGTCAAAGGAGACTATATGGGTCCAACAGGCTTCAGTATGCTGCCGGAGTTAGTTTTATTTATACTGGTTTTACTCCTTATTATAATCCTGCACCTATGATTAAAAGGAATACCATTGGTGGATACATCCGATGTGGCTTCCAGCATAAATTCTCCGATTATTTTTCTCTCGGACCATTCATGGCCTATTCTATTTACCCGGCAGGCACCAGGAGGGGAATAAGATTAAATCCTTCCAACCTTTCCATTGGAATTCTTTTAGGGCCTTAAGGCAGTTAATAAAAAGCCGTCCCCTAACCGGAGACGGCGCTTTGTAAGAGACCAGTTATTGCATAGCTTCTTAACGTGTTCTTGAACTATTGGAAGCACTTCTTCCACCCATACCTCTGTTAGATTCATTGCGCTTTGACTCGCCGGAACCGGAACCAGACTTCACCCGGCTTACAGCAGTTTTTTTGGAGGCGGATGAACGTCCCGGTGCTGAAGCAGACCTGGTGACCTCTTTATTTTCAGGAGCACCATTTCCACGCTGGGTTTTACTGGTGCGTGAGGTGACTCCTTTGCGAGAGTTGGATGCCATTTCCATCTCAGGTTCCTTCTTTTTAGTTCTCTGGGTTGAACCTTGTCTTTGCCCACCTGCCTGTTCACCACTGCTTTTCATTGCCACGTTTCTTTCCGCTTCCCTGTTGATTCGTGTCACTGCTAATTGTGTCAACAGGTCATCAGCTTCATATTCTTCATTCAGTGTGGTTTCCAGCATTTGGGAAATGTCAGTCAACCCTAGCTCGCTGGCATAGGTCCTTGACGTTCCATACCCGCATATCTCGTAATGCTCTATTTTTTGAGCGCTGGCGATAATGGCAGCATCAAGGACATCTGAATCCATATCTTCCTTCATGATCTTATTTCCTTCCTCTATAATTCCCTGCATGCCTTTACAAACCTGTTTGCTTTTAAAAAGGCGGCTGAATAAGCCTTTCTTTTCTTCATTATCCTGCTCAATGCCCAACATATTCTGTACCTGTTCCAGCCTTGATAGTTGCTTCTGGGTTACTTTCAAATGGTTCTGCAAAGCCTTCTTTAACTCGAGGTTACTGGCTTTTTCAATCATTAAGGGCATGGCAGTAATAATTTGCTCTTCTACTGAATACAAATCCTGCACTTCATGTTTTAGCAGGTCCATGAGATCATTCATTTTATCCATAAAAAGGGATTTAATATTATTGCTATAAATCTTATGCCGCATCTATGAATTAAATAAGTTTTCTTTTTTGGATTAATAAGTAACCTAGTACTCCTTCGAACAAAATAATCAGTTCGTATATCGTGGTAACTTTTATATTGTAAACTATCAAACCTTTTAGATCAGATTGAAAATGAGCTCCTATGTATATATCAATGATGATTTTGTAAAGGATGAAAATGCCCTACTATATCATCGCGACCTGGCCATACAAAGAGGATATGGCTTTTTTGACTTTTTCAAAGTTAAAAACCAGGTACCCCTTTTTGTGGAAGACCACCTTGACCGATTGTATCGTTCGGCAGCTATCATGCATATTACCATGCCCCATGAACGGGAAACAATAAAATCGCTAATAGAATCACTGATTGTTAAAAACAAAATGACTGATTCAGCTATAAGGATTACGGTTACAGGCGGATATTCAGAAACAGGATATTCAGTAGATCAGCCAAACCTCATCATTTCAGAGCAACCATATACTGAACCTGACAGCCATAAATACAACCAAGGCATATCGCTGGCCTTATATCCTTACCAGCGCCAATTACCTGAAGCCAAGACCATTGATTACCTTATGGAAATATGGCTTCAGCCCTATATTCATACAAAAGGGGTTAATGACGTACTATACTTCCGGGATGGATACATTACCGAATGTCCACGTTCCAACTTTTTCATTGTTACCCAAAATGGTGTGATTCAAACTCCCAGGGAAAATGTCCTGAAAGGAGTGACCAGGTCACGCATCCTGAAGGCTGGCAATAGCCAATTTGAGATCCAGGAGAAAGTCATTACACCGGAAGAGGCCCTGCAAGCCAGCGAGGCCTTCATCACCAGCACTACCAAAGGAATTATGCCTGTGACCAGCATCAACCAAACACCAGTAGGCAATGGTCGTCCTGGCCCCATTACAATAGCTTTGAGGGATATGATAAACCTCTATTGATCTAACTTAATTATTGATTTTGAATGAATTAATGTATCCAATCCATTTACCCGTTAAAAAACGGGTCATAATTGGGTGTTTTACGCAATGCCAACTTAGCGGGGTTATATACCTTGCTTACATGATTAACAATACACTTCTTTCAGAAATAGACCTTTGGGAAGCATGGATCGAATTCGATCATGAAGAGTCAGACAGTTTTGGCACCCTTTATATATTGGGAGAAGTACCTGTTTCTAAGCCTTCGCATCATCCTTTTTTTATAAAAAGCACGCAGGAAAATGACCCGCAAACATTAATATTAAATGTTGAATTGAGTGCTTCTATAAGTGGCGCTAATGAAGCTGAAGTGGTTTATTCGGAAAAGCTTGCCACGCTGAACAGCTATAATTCCATCAAGATATACCGCGGCAACGACCTGTTGACAGAGATTAATGACATAGAAGTTCTGATTTAATTTCATTTTACAACTGCTATTGAAACTTGTTTACCAGCGCTTAGCTGGTATTTTTTTGCACGGCATAAAATTTTCAAGTATCTGTATAAACTTACAGATATGGATAATCAACGAAATAATACGCCCAGGGGAGAAAGAGAGCCCGGCAATAACCGGTTGGAAGGTGACTCATCAATTCCAAATGACCTTCCTGATTCTCCAAGGGACAGAGAAGAGATGAGAACCGAGGAAGTGTTTATAGATCTTCCGGATGTGAAAGATATTCCAGGCCAGGAGTTTGTCAATGCTCCACCTATAGGGGCGCTCGGCGACACTACCATTGCCTCTGACGATGAAGAAGGTGTGGGAGTTTTTGATCTTGATGACAGTGAAGACCTTACGCCCGGAACAGTGGGAGATGTAAGCAGGGGCGAAAGAAAGGCATTGGAGAATATAGACTATATGCCCACCCGCGATGAAAACAACCTGGTAGATGCCAGGATGGATAATACAGACTTTCAGAATGCGCCATTGAATGAAAGAAGCTTCGGCGAAGTGAGAACAGCAAGCGACCTTGATGTGCCGGGGGCTGAGATTGATGATGCCAATGAAAGAATTGGTGAAGAAGATGAAGAGAATAATGATTACAGCCTGGGCAGCGCAGATAATGATAATATTACAGAAGGAACTCCCTGAACCAGGACAAGTTTTCAGGATAACTGAAAAAAAATCAGATTTACCTGTCATGGCATTCTGATTGATCGGGAAGCACTGTTGCTTTTAAAATATAATAACCAATAAAACGGAGGTTCTTATGTCAATCATTAAAAGAAACAGTTCTTTCCCAGCCATGAACAGCATTTTTGATGATCTTTTACATAGAGATCTTTTTAATTGGGGACTGGTAAATAACTCTGCCACCAATACCACCTTGCCTTCAGTGAATATTCGTGAAACCAACGACAATTTTGTGGTGGAAATGGCTGCCCCCGGTATGAAAAAGGAAGATTTTAAAATTGAATTGGATGGAAACCTTCTGACCATCAGCAGTGAGAAGGAAGACAGGAACGAGATGAAAGAAGGTGAAAGATATACAAGGCAGGAATTTAGCTACCAGTCTTTCCAACGCAGTTTCCAATTGCCTAAAGACGTGGTTGATTCAGATAAAATCCAGGCAAGGTATGAGAGTGGAGTTTTAAACCTGGTGATCCCTAAAAAAGAGCAAGCAAAACAAAAGCCCCCAAGGAACATAGAAATAGCTTAATACAAGTCCGCTCCGGCGGACTTTTTCTTTGCTTACCTCCCTCCTCTCTGAATAGGCATTAGCTTTTGTACTATATAACAGAGATGCCTATTTTTATATATGCCTTCAACAGAAGAATTACTGCTTAAATTATTAATGGTGATACTGGTAGGTGGACTGATCGGAGCCGAAAGAGAATATCACAGCAAAAACGCCGGCTTCAGGACCATGATCCTGATCTGCCTGGGATCTTTTTTGTTTACTACCTTCTCCATACATATTTCAGGTGCCAGTTCCGACAGGATCGCCTCTAATATTGTTACAGGCATTGGCTTTCTGGGTGCAGGTGTCATTTTTAAAAGTGATAACAGGATCAATGGTATCACCACCGCTGCAACTATATGGGCAGTTGCCGCATTAGGCATGGGCATAGCTGATGATGCCTATTTATTAGTAGGGATATGTACGGTCATTATTATGTCCGCCCTGATGCTATTGACAAAGCTGGAAGTTATTATTGACAAGATTAACCAATCTCATACTTATAAGATCGTGAGCATATACCGCGATGACCTGCTGAAACAATACGAGCATATGTTCAAAGACTGCAACCTTCGTTACAAGCGGCTCAAGCGTACTAAAAATGGAGAATACCTTGTGGGCACCTGGATCGTACATGGTTCAGAAAAAAATCATAACCGGTTTACCCGGATGATATTGCAGGACCCTTCTGTAAAAGAGTTCGAGTTTTAAAGGACCTGGCATACAGCAAACACCAGGCACATTTTCAGCTTAATGACTTGCCCTTCCAAGCCTGACATTAACCTTTCTCACCAGGTCGTCAATGTCCATATTCTTCATGCATTTGAAATGACCCTGTGGACATGAATTGCGGCCCATCTTGGTGCAGGGCCGGCACCATAATTTAAGCACCTGGGCATCGTCATAAGGCCTGGCATGTGTCATCAGGTAATTATCACCATAATAAGGCACCATTCCAAAAGAAGGCGTCGTGCTGCCCCAAACCGCTATTACGGGTTTTTTCAGAGCTGCAGATATATGCATTAACCCGGTATCATGCGCTATCACAAGTTTGGATTTGCGAACCAGGTCGGCACTTTCATTCAGTGTAAACTTGCCGCATGCATTGTACACCTTTGCGGGATCCACTTTGCGGATCTCTTCTCCCTCAGCAAACTCCTCACGGGCCCCTAGTAAAATAATTGGATGATCCAACTTTTGACAGAGCTCCTGTAATTTATTCACCGGAAGCTTTTTGGTATAGAACGATGCTCCGATCACTATGGCTACATATCCTAACTGATGCGAGGCAGGAATATCCATTTGCTGCACCTCTTCCTCCTGGGGAATAAAATAGTCCATGCCCTCACCGTCGTTGCGCACGCCAAAAGCTTTCACGGTATCCATATAACGGTCAATGATATGAACCTTAGGCATCACATTCCATTTGAGCTTGACGAATATGAGCTTTTCGATATTCAGCTTATTGAATGAAACTGAAGGAACCTTTAGTGCCTTCTTTACCCTTAGTGTTCTTAAATTATGGTGCAGGTCTATGATGTGGTCAAACTTTTCTTCTTTTAGATCAGCGATCATTTTATCCCAATCCTCATTCAACAGGTGCAGCTTGTCCACGTAAGGGTTGTGTGCCATCACCGTTTTAAATTGCGGCTTGATCAAATAATGTATCTCAGCTCCGGGCACCTGCTTTTTTAAACAGCGTACTACTGGAGTTGTTAATACGATATCGCCGATGGAAGAAAACCTGATTATTAAGAACTTCATCTGCCTTGGATTGGATTTATATGAAGGACTGCCAGTATGCAAATCCTCTTTTACCTATTTTAATTTTAAAAGCTTTTATCAACTGTCTGCTGCAACCTCTACTCTTCCACATACTGAAGGTCCTTATGGTAAGTCTCTTCAGTAAAATAAGCAGAAATAAGAGTAACGATCATCACCAAAATACCGGTAACAATGGCGCTTTTCACTAAGGCCCAGCCCCAACTATCCTGGAACACATTTTTAAATAAAAGGTTGATCAACGGAAGTGAGCCCCGCACCATATTTGGGATGGTGGTAGCAGCTGTGGCCCGTAGATTGGTTCCAAACTGTTCGGCACCCATGGTAACAAAAATGGCCCAAAAGCCGGTACTGAATCCCAATGCCGTGCATATGATGTACATGCGGGTGTCGTTATTATTCCAGGGGCTAAAAAAGAGTATAGCCGAGATGATGCTTAAGCCGTAAAATAGATACAGCGCTTTCTTCCGGCTTTTAAAATATTGACTGATGAAACCTATCAGTATATCGCCCACAGCAATGCCAATATAGGCATACATAATAGCTTTGCCACTGTTCACGGCATTTTCGCCATACAAGTTCAGTGCAAACCTGTTGCTAAGGTTCACCATCACACCTATCACAAACCAGGTGGGAAGTCCGATCAGGATAGCCAGTATATACTTCCGGAACCTGGTGCTGTTATTAAAGAACATCAGGAAATTTCCCCTTACCACGTTCTGCTTTTTCACCTCGTGAAACATCCCGCTTTCCGCTACACTGATCCTCAGTAATAACAATACTACACCAAGGCCGCCACCTATTTTATAACAAAGCCGCCAATCCTGTGTGTACTCGTAGGTAAAAAAAGCAAATACCGCCCCAAACAAACCAATGCCTGCCACCAGGGAGGTACCTATTCCCCGCTTATCCCTGGGCAATAATTCACTGACCAGGGTGATACCTGCGCCGAGCTCTCCTGCCAGTCCTATACCTGCCACAAAGCGTGCATAGGCATAATGATCAATATTGGTTACATACCCTGTTATGAAATTGGCAATAGAATACAATAATATAGATCCAAATAAAACACTTAGCCTTCCCCGTTTGTCCCCCATCACACCCCATATGATGCCGCCAATGAGCAATCCAATCATTTGCCAGTTGATAATGCGCGTGCTGGCTGCTAAAACCTGCTTAGTATTGGCCAGGTCTATGCCAACACCCCGGAGAGAGGGTTCCCTGACAATTGTGAATAGCAAAAGATCGTAGATATCAACAAAATAGCCAAGCGCCGCCACCACTACAGCCAGGCTAAAAACAGAAGAATGATTCTTTTGTTTCATTTATTTCTTTGTGTTGTGATCAGTTGTAGTTGCAGGCTGCTTTTTGGTAAAGAATAATTTGTAAATGACCGGTAAAGTAGTGACCAGGATAATAGCAATGGTAATAGCCTCAATATGATCCTTCAGGCTGAAATTAAATTCACGTTCTACCCAAGACTGTAAAAAGTATCCCCCCAGCATCATACTGCATACCCAGGCAATGCTGCCCAGGATGTTGTAGAATATAAATGTGGGCCTTTCCATTTTCACAATGCCAGCCACTATGGGTGCAAATGTTCGGATGATGGGCAGGAACTTAGCTAAGAAGATAGTGGCCTTTCCATATTGGTGATAGAATTCAGTAGCTCTCAGCAAATGCTTTTTGCGAAACAGCCATGTTTCTTTACGCTCATATAATAGCGGACCTGTTTTTCTGCCAAACCAGTATCCTGCAATATTGCCCAACACAGAGGCCAGGATCACAAGCACAATGACCAGGTAAGGCAGGCCAAAAAATTCCTTGCCCAGGTTTTCCAGGTAAATGCCTGCTGCAAACAATAAAGAATCGCCCGGCAAAAAGAAGCCTACGAATAATCCTGTTTCTGCAAAAACAACAAACAACAGGAAGTATAGCCCCCCATTTGTAATGATCCATTCTATGAAGCGTTGAATAAATCCTCCCTGGAGCATGGTGATCTGTAGTAAGCTATCCATCTGGTTGTTTCTGATTTAAAGGTTTGTTCTGAACTATTTTCCTGCGTTGCAATAATGACTAATCCGTCAACTCTCCTTCCCATTTACTAACCACACTCGTAGCCAATGCATTTCCTACCACATTGGTAGCTGTCCTAAACATATCGCAAAAATGATCAATTGGCAATATTAAGGCTACTCCTTCAGGTGGAATGTTAAACATGGAGCACGTAGCCAATACTACCACCAACGAAGCCCTGGGAACGCCTGCTATCCCTTTACTGGTTAGCATCAGCACCAATAGCATCATTAACTGGGTCTCTACTGGCATGTGCATGCCATAAGCCTGCGCAATGGCCATACTGGCAAAGGTCATGTACATCATGCTTCCATCCAGGTTGAAAGAATAACCCAAGGGCAACACAAAGGCCACGATCTTATCCTTGCAGCCAAACCTTTCCAGTTCCTCGGTCAGTTTTGGAAACACAGCCTCACTACTAGTGGTACTGAAAGCAATGAGCAAGGGACTGCCTATCCTGCGCAGAAGTTCTTTAATGCGGCCTTTTAATATGATGGTTCCTACTGTTAGCAGCAAGATCCATAGAATGGCTATACCTATTAAAAAGAATGCAAAGTATTTCAGGTAAAACGTGAATATGCCCAGTCCTTTAGAAGCCACAACAGCCGCTATAGCACCAAATACACCAATGGGTGCAAAATTCATTACATAATTCACCATCTTAAGAATGACATGAGCCGCTACATCCAATGCTTTGATCAGTGGTTTGGTATAATCTCCAATAGCAGCAGCAGCTACTCCAAAGAATATTGAGAACACCACCAGTTGCAGTATTTCATTAGTGGCCATGGCTTCTACAAAACTTTTTGGTATCACATGTTCCACAAAGTTTTGAAGAGAGAAACTTTTTTGCTTGGTCACCAAATCAGTAAGGCCCTCCACATCTCTTTGTGAAAGGTCTATATATTGGCCAGGTTTAAAATAGTTGACCAGGGCAAGGCCAATAAGTAAAGATGCCAGTGAGGCGGTTACAAACCAAAGGATCGCCTTTCCTCCTACCCGTCCCACTGTTTTCAAATCACCCAGTTTGGCAATGCCTACTACCAGTGTAGTAAAGACAAGGGGAGCAATGATCATTTGCACCAGCCTGATAAAAATGGTGCTCAGTATTTTAATATTGGTAGAAAAGCTTTTTTGAAAATCGGCAGTACTTTCTGTATAAACAAAGTATCCAACAAGGATACCCAGTATCATAGATAGAATGATATATAGAGTAAGGCGGTTCCCTTTATTCATACGGTGAGCTTGTTAAACAGCGCGCCGAAAATCGGAAAAAAAAGGCATATCCCCGATTTTGAATTCTTTTTCATGAAGCCTTACATCATAAAAGAAAAGTAGTGTTTATGAATTATTATTTATTTTACGAGCTTAAACGAACCACAATCAACAATTTCACATGAGTTTATTTGTTAAGAAACCTCTTGCAGGACTATTAGCTGAGGCCCAGGACAGTAGTGGCCATACCTTAAAGAAAACGCTCGGTGCTGGTGGATTAATTGCCTTAGGTATTGGAGCTATTATTGGTGCGGGATTATTTTCCATCACTGGTGGCGCTGCTGCCAACCAGGCAGGACCCGCTATTACTATCTCTTTTGTTGTTGCAGCTCTTGGCTGTTTGTTTGCCGGGTTGTGCTATGCAGAATTTGCATCTATGATCCCTGTAGCAGGTAGTGCTTATACTTATAGCTATGCTACCATGGGAGAATTCATTGCGTGGATCATTGGTTGGGATCTTGTACTGGAATATGCTGTAGGTGCAGCCACAGTAAGTATCAGCTGGAGCCGCTACCTGGTCAAGTTCCTGGAAGGATTTGATGTGCACCTCCCCGTCTGGATGGCCACAGGGCCTTTTGATGGGGGCATGATCAATGTACCGGCAGTATTCATTGTTATCTTAATGAGTTTATTACTTATTAAAGGAACGCAGGAAAGTGCTTTTGTGAATTCAATCATTGTAGCCTTAAAGGTTGCCGTAGTACTGGTATTCATATTCCTCGGATGGAAGTATATCAACAATGATAATTATACTCCATACATCCCAGAGAATACAGGCACCTTTGGTGAGTATGGCTTTAGTGGCATCATCAGGGCTGCAGCCATTGTATTCTTCGCTTACATCGGGTTTGATGCCGTAAGTACCGCCGCACAGGAAGCCAAAAATCCTAAAAGAGATATGCCATGGGGTATCCTGGGGTCATTGGCCATCTGTACTATATTGTATATCCTGTTTGCCCACGTTATGACAGGTGTTACCAGCTATACTTCCTTCAAAGGACAGGATGGTATAGCACCGGTAGCTGTGGCTATTGAACACATGGGCCAACCAGATGCCGCAGGCGTAATACATCCTGATTATCCATGGTTGAACAGGGCTATCATTGTAGCCATCCTTGCTGGTTACTCCTCGGTGATCCTTGTGATGCTGATGGGACAAAGCCGTGTATTCTACAGTATGAGCCGAGATGGTTTGCTTCCGAAGATATTTTCCGATGTACACCCTAAGTTCAGAACTCCCTCTAAAAGTAATTTCCTTTTCATGTTGTTTGTAAGCCTTTTTGCAGCCTTCGTTCCTGCAAGAGTGGTAGGAGAAATGACAAGTATCGGAACTTTATTTGCCTTCATTCTGGTATGTATAGGAGTAATGGTGTTGAGGAAAAATGAACCAAATGCACCAAGAGCATTCAAAACACCATTGGTTCCCCTGGTTCCAATCCTTGGTATAGCCACCTGTTTATTCATGATGGTATTCCTTCCCCTTGACACCTGGATCCGTTTGATCGTTTGGATGATGATCGGGTTTGATATTTACATTGGCTATGGTATGAAATACAGCCATTTGTCATCTGGCAATACACAGGCCAAAGGCAGGAGTAACCGTATCATTGGCTGGTCCGGACTTTCACTGGTGGCCCTGCTACTGGTGGTAGCCTTTGTGCACCACAACGTAATGTCAGTAGAAAATCCAGACACGGGCTTATTTTATTTCTCATTGGCTTTTGCAGCCGTCCATGCTTTCGTGTATGGAAAAAGGCTTAGCAATAAATAGTTATATATTTTAGTAAATAGAGCAGCTATGGTCTTACATAGCTGCTTTTTTTATTTGTAAATAGTACTTTTGCGGCGCTTCCTCATCCTGGTTCCAAACAGAATAGCGTAGGAATGAGAAGTTTGAAATTCTGAAATACTAAATCGTAATCTTTTATGGGTCGCATATTTGAAGTTCGAAAATCCACCATGTTTGCCCGCTGGGACCGCATGGCCAAGCAGTTTACCCGCATCGGCAAGGAAATAGCCATTGCTGTAAAAGCAGGCGGACCCGATCCCGCCACCAATCCTGCCTTACGTCGCTGCATGCAAAATGCCAAGGCCGTGAATATGCCCAAGGACAGGGTGGAAGCCGCCATCAAGAGAGCGCAGGGCAAGGAAATGGAAAACTATGAGGAGATATTATACGAAGGATACGCCCCTCACGGAGTAGCAGTGCTGGTAGAAACTGCCACCGATAACCACGTAAGAACAGTAGCCAATGTGAAGGCTATTTTCAATAAAGGCAATGGTGCCTTAGGCAATAGCGGCAGCGTAAGCTTTCAGTTTAAAAAAGTAGGTTCTTTCAAGCTGGCCCCACAGGGTTTAGATATGGACGACCTGGAATTGGAACTGATAGACCATGGCCTGGAAGAACTGGGAGAAGGAACTGGTGAGAATGGAGAAGATGTGATCGTATTGCGTTGTGCCTTCAGTGATTTTGGCAATCTTCAAAAAGCGCTTGAAGAAAAAGGCATTACCCCTTTGAGTGCCGAATTGGAATGGATACCCACCACCACGGTTGAATTACCCGAAGACCAGGCCCAGGAAGTGCTAAAACTGGTGGACAAACTGGAACAGGACGAAGACGTGCAAAAGGTGTTTCATAACCTTCAATAATTTTAAAAAAAAGGCTGCCCGAAACTATGGCAGCCTTTTTTCTTACCCTCCTCTTAAGCCGGCAATTACTAAAGTTGACTACAACCCTTGCCGCTTCTTAAAGGCCTTCAAGTCCAATGTACTTTATCGGCTTTCATTTCAGCATTCCCCTGCTCTTTTTAAGTGATATTCCACCAGTTTAACAAAATCCTCATGACTACCTTGTGGGGGTCTTCTATATACCTACGCACTACTAACTCCCTATTTCCGGTATAGATACTGCGTGATGATCACGCAGTATCTATAC